>CAYQAQ010000060.1:4735-11200 GCA_964415495.1 uncultured candidatus Brocadiaceae bacterium
TATCCCGAGGCCAGCCCCAGTGGCGCGGTCTTTCTGTCAGCGTTCACCACCAAGACGGCAGTCTTCGTGCTCATCATGTGTTTTGCTGGTGCGGAAATTTTGGTTTGGGTGGGCTTGGTCATGGCCATTCAAGGTTTGGCTTATGCATTACTGGAAAGCGATCTGCGTCGCATCCTCGCCTATGGCATCATCTGCCAGGTTGGCTTGATGGTGTGCGCGATTGGTATTGGCACGCCCTTGGCCTTGGCCGGGGCATCGGCGCAAGCCGTGGCGCATATTCTCTATAAAGGGTTGTTGTTCATGAGTGCGGGTGCGGTGCTGCAGGCGACCGGGGTGCGCAGCGTGCATGAAACTGCCGGACTGCATCGACGCATGCCGTTCACCATCGCGATCGCGATTTTCGCCGCCCTCGCGATGGCCGGCTTGCCGTCGACGACCGGTTTCGCGAGCAAGCCGCTGATCACCAGCGCGGTGCAACAAGCCGGTGATCGTTTCGGTGCCGCATTTGGCCAGACCTTCGCGACGGACTTTGCCGTCGTGGTCATGATCACGGTGATTTTGATCCTGGCTGCCGGCAAATTTCCTTGGTTCTCATGGTTTGCTCGTCATGCCCCCGCCGAGGCCGGAGATCCGCCGTGGTCTCAGCGCCTCGCCATGCTCCTCATGGTAGTGACCACCTTGGTGTTGGGCTGTTGGCCAGCCCTGTTATTTGATCTGTTGCCCTATCCTCCGCTGATCGACGGCGGCGCGTATCCGGTGTGGACTTGGGGCCATATAGGCAAACAGATGGCGCTGATTGCGGCGGCTGGAGTCGCCTTTCTGATCGCGCTGCCTGTGCTGCGGCGGACGACTACGGTGACGTTGGACGGTGATATCATTTATCGTCGCTTCTTGCCGCGAGTGTGGCGGTATTTTGCGCTCCCGGTCCTGCGTGTGCTCGGTCTGGTGCATGCTTGGGTGACCACCCGCGTGCCATTCGCTCTGGCCGCATGGATGATGACTTGGCGGGTGCGTCGCCACATCGAGCAAAAAGTGAGTTTTGGCGAAACCCAAACCCGCATCCGCGTGGATATCGACGTCGATCACGGTCGCCAGTGGGCGGTCGGCGGTGTGCTGGTGATCATCACTGGCGTGTTGGGGCTTTATCTCATCCTCCTGCTGACCTGAGGTGTAGGCATGAACGACCCACTGATCGGCATCATCATGGGCAGCACCAGCGATTGGGCGACGATGAGCCATGCCGCTGAAACACTGACCAGTCTGCAGATCCCGCACGAGGTGCAGGTGGTTAGCGCCCACCGCACGCCGGATTTGTTGTTCGCCTATGCCGACGCCGCCGCGGGGCGCGGTCTGCGCGCCATCATCGCGGGTGCGGGTGGGGCAGCGCACCTGCCCGGTATGTGCGCGGCGAAAACCATCCTGCCGGTCTTCGGCGTGCCGGTGGAATCGCAGGCGCTCAAGGGCATGGACAGTTTGCTCTCGATTGTGCAGATGCCGGCGGGCATTCCGGTTGGCACTTTGGCCATCGGCAAGGCGGGCGCGATCAACGCCGCCCTCATTGCGGCCGCGATGCTCGCAACCACGGATACCGCCGTGCGCGCGCGTCTGCAGGCTTGGCGCGCCGCGCAAACGCAAAAGGTGTTGGATGTGCCCGATCCTCGGTCAGCGCCATGAGAGGTTTTTTTGCAACGACGGCTGATCTGCCTCGTCAGGTGAACAGCACTATTCACAGGCCGCGCGACCATGCCTGACCCCGTGGGATCAGGACCCTGCCTTGGCATCCTCGGTGGTGGCCAGCTGGGCCGCATGCTCGGGCAAGCCGCCTTGCCGCTGGGAATTCGCTGTCGGTTCATGGATCCAGATCCGTGCGCGGTGGCAGGTGCGGTGGGCGAAATGATCTCGGCCTCGTACGCGGATACGGCCGCTCAGGCGCGCTTCGCCGCGGGGTGCGCCGCGGTAACCTGGGAGTTCGAGAACGTCGCGCTGGCGGCGGTCACCACTTTGGCCACCCAAGTGCCGGTGCGACCAGGCGTGCAGGCCTTGGCCGCCAAACAGGATCGGCTTGACGAAAAACGGTTTTTCCAAGCGCTGGGGATTGCCACGGCTCCATTCGCGCCGGTATCCTCGCGGGCAGAACTCGCCTCGGCCGTCGCCACCATCGGGTTGCCAGCGGTGCTTAAGACGCGGCGCGATGGATACGATGGCAAAGGTCAGCGGGTCTTACGCACACCGGCCGATCTTGACGTGGCTTGGGCGGCCTTGGGCGATCATCCGCTGATCCTAGAGGGCTTTATCGCCTTCGTCCGCGAGTGTTCGCTGGTTGCCGTGCGCGCCGAACATGGCGAGATCCGAGCCTGGCCCTTGGTCGAAAATGAACATCGTGGCGGCATTCTGCATAAGTCGATCGCCCCTGCTCCACACAGCTGGGTGGTGCAGGCGCAGGCTGAGGCGGCCGCGCGCTTGGTGTTAGAGCGCCTCGACTACGTGGGCGTGCTGACCATCGAATTCTTTCAAGACGGTGACCGTTTGTTGGCCAATGAATTTGCGCCGCGCGTTCATAACAGCGGACATTGGACCATCGAAGGTGCAGTGACCAGCCAGTTCGCCAACCATGTGCGGGCGGTGATCGGTTTGCCGTTGGGTATCACCGCCGCGCGTGGCCACGCCGCCATGATCAACCTCATCGGACAGATGCCAGATGTACCGGCGTTGTTGGCGATTCCGGGCGCCCAAGTTCATGACTACGGCAAGAGCCCGCGGCCGGGCCGTAAATTAGGGCATGTCACCATCGTCCACGACGACGCTAGCCGCTGCGCCGAACTCACGGCAGCCGTGGAAGATGTCATTGCAGCGTCAGTGTCGCAGTCGCCCGATTGAGCCAAGGCAAAGCATTCTAGGCGGCGCCGCAGAAGTCGCTTCAATAGGCGACATTCCGATCATGCCCCGCTCTCCGCGTTCATCTGGCCGCTTCCATCGCCGTTCGTCTCGTGACGATGATGAGTTCACCTCACGAAAGGCCAATCCTGCCGCTCTTGTGGCGGTGATCGCGGTCGTCGTCGGGGCGGGACTCTTAATCTGGGTCATGAGCGGTGGGCCGATGCGCCGGTCACTGCCACCTCCTTCATCTACTCCTGACACCACGACAGCGCCAAGCGGGTCAGGATCTTCGCTGCCTTCCAGCAACCGGCCGCCGCGTATCGAACTGCGGGTCCGCATCGATCCACGTCAGCCGCACCGCATGGAGTACGGCGCCTTCAGCGATGATCCCGATGTGTCTGATGACGGGAAATTGGTCCATGCGTGGGACTTCGGCGACGGGTCGCCGATATCCGCCAGCGAGCGAGGCGTGCATGTCTTCCGCCGCGCAGGAACCTTCACCGTGAAGGTGGTGGTTCGCGACCCCGCTGGGGCTTCGGCTCAGGGTGAGCAAACGGTGACGATCCCTAAACCCGATCATGCGGTGCGTAGCCGAGCGCGGCAGAACGAGATTTCAGGATTACGCGTGCGTCGCATTGACCTGCCGGGAGGAGCGACCTTCAAGGCCCTGAACGACCTCTGGGCTGCCGGCGAAGTCGTGCAGGCAAGCCACATCACCAATGAAATCCGCCATCGTATGGAATGGTATGCGCTGAGTTTCACCGGTGCCGTCATCATTCCCCGTGAGGGCATCTGGACCTTTTCCGTGACCTCGGACGATGGCAGCCGGCTCATTCTCGATGGCCAAAAACTCATCAACATGGATCAGCATCAAAGTCCGACCACCGCCTATGTCGCGGTCCAAGCCGATGCTGGCCTGGTACCATTTCAGCTCGATTACTATCAAGGTGACAGTGATCAGGTGCTGCGCGTGCAATGGGCGGGGCCCGGTCAGGATTGGTAAGACATTCCGCCCGAGGCTTTCGTCCATCAGCCGTAATGGGCCTAGGCCATGGTTGCGAGCATCGATTCGAGCACCTGAAAGCGCGGTGGTTGGCCAGCAATCACCGCGAGACATTCGTCTATCGCTAGCTCACCCATGCGCTGGATTTCACCGCTGGTGGAACCAGCGCGGTGCGGGGTCAGATAGCAATTCGACAGTCGCCACAACGGACTGTCGGCAGGCGCGGGCTCCGGATAGGTGACATCGAGGTGGGCGCTGATGCGGCCGGTTTCCAACTCGGCAATCAGCGCGGCTTCATCGACCAGCGCACCGCGGGCGGTGTTGATGAATGTGGCTCCGTCCGGCATCGCGGCCAACACCTCGGCGTTGATCATCTTGGCGCAGGCCGGGATGTTTGGCGCGTGGAGGCTGAGCACGTGGCTACGTCGCGCGCACTCGACCAGGCTAACGGGCTCGGCACCAGCCGCGCGGATCGCGGCTGAATCCGCGACCGGATCGGCAACCAGCACACTGACGCCAAGCTCACGGCAACCGGCGACCACCAAGCGTCCGATGGCGCCGAAGCCGACAATGCCAACCACGGTGGCGCGGAAATTGCCCGGATGCGGGAGCTTGCGCGCTTCCTGATAACCGGCCTGACCGGCGCGGCGAGCTGCGTCGAGGCACGTGAACCAGCCCTTATTCACCAACGTAATCAACGCCACGGTGACCTGAGCGACCGGCACCGCATTGGCATGCATGGCAGTGGTGATCATGACGCCGCGAGCATACGCTTCCGGGGTGACGAATCCTTTGACGCTGCCGGCAGCGTAGCACACCGCGCGTAAACGCGGTGCGGATGCCAACAAAGCGGCGTCGAGCTTGGGCATGCCCCAGGAACCCAGCAAAATATCAACGTCAGCCAGCTGCGGCAGCACGGCGTCAGGGCGGTTGCTGCCCAACACGCGCACCGTGGCTGCGGCACGCAAGCGTTCGAGATCATGCGGATGGAAGCAACGGTCGAGGTCCGCCTCGGCGTGGGTAATGGCAATAATCGTCATGGAGGTGGTTCCGCGTGAAGAACGTCGAGGTCTTCGCCTTTGTGGCTGAGTCCCGCGCGCAGCAGACGGGTCACCGCTTCGCCGCGTCGACCTTCCACCCAGCGCTCGTAGAGGGCGTCTTGATCGTGGGTCGTCAAATCGCCAGCGGTACCAGCAGCCAGACGATCACCGCGCAGCGCGTAGAGCGTCACCGCAACGGAAACCGACAAATTCAAGCTCTGCGGAAAACCGACCATCGGAATGAGGAAGCAGCCATCAGCGTCCGCTACGGCGGCCGGTGAGACGCCGCTTTGTTCACTGCCGAAGATCAACGCGATCGGTTGCTGATCGAGCTCACTGCGCAGTGCCTGCGGACCCACCGTGGCGTGCGCCTGCAAATCACTGACCCAGATGCGGTAGCCAGCCTGGCGTAATGCCGCATAGGCTTCGGCAATGCTGCGATGCACGTGCAGGTCGATGTAGTAATGACTGCCCTGGCTGATGCGTGGGTTGACCTTGAAACTATTGCGCGTGGTGACGACGTGAACGTCTTGCAGACCGAAGGCGTCACACGTGCGCACGACGGCAGTGGCATTGTGCGGATCGTGGCAGTCTTCGATCACAACCGTGACCCGCCGCGTACGCTGGGCGAGGACGGCACGATATTTCGCAACACGTTCCGGAGTGAGCAATTGATCAAAAGGATGGGTCATGCGGACTCAGGTCTCACAGTGCCACGATCGCGCCATCGACGATGCGTACGGCCACTGGGGTCAGGCTGTCGCCGGTGCACGGACCGGCGATGCACAGACCGGTGTCGGCTTGGAACACGGCGCCATGCATCATGCAGGTGAGTTCATTGGCACCGGTCTTGCAGCGGCCATCCCCCCAATCGAGGCCGACCCCGACGTGTGGGCAACGGTTGCGCCACGCCCGTACGGTGCCGCCCTCGTTGACCAGGATGACCTGAAAGCCGGCGGGATGCTCGACCGTGATCTGGTCGAAGTCGGTGGAAGCATGCAGCACAACGCTCATCGGCGTGGGATTGTCGAAGCGGTACGCTCAGGGCAACGGTGGACGTCCTGCTGGGCAAGCCCACTATCCGGCCCATGCGATCCCTGGTGCTGCTGTTGTTGGGTGCCAGCCCCTTGGCTGCCGAGGTCGCGGGCAGTGTCCAGGCGCAGCGGCCGATGGATTTGGCCGGCATCTGGGGCGCGATGGCCAATGATGCGCTCGGCGGTTCGGCGGGCGATAACCGCGACGATTACCGCACCAATGCCCTGACCTTCCAGATGCTGGTGCTGCCGCAGTGGATGCTGGTGATCGATCACGCCATTCTCACGGATAAGGCGGTCACGGTCCCGACGCGCCTTGACGAGGCGACGCTGACGCTGTCGTGGCTGCCGTGGCGCAGCAGCGACGGCTGGGTTGCCATTGGTGGTGGGCTCCGCCAGCGGGATGATCTCGCCGGCGAAAACCTGCAGAATCGCTGGCATGACTGGAGCGGCGTCGCTCTGGTTGAGGGTGTGCCCTATGCCCAGCCAGAGACGGCGATCCTCGCCGTCG
>CAYQAQ010000061.1:0-11125 GCA_964415495.1 uncultured candidatus Brocadiaceae bacterium
CGACCCCCCTCAAGCGCACCGCCTCCTTGGATTCGCGCCGATGATCGTCGGGATGGGTGACGGCAGCGCGGGTCATGGCGCAGAGCGCTTTCGCATCGTAACCGAGCATCAGCGATAACGCCTGATTGACTGGCCCTGGAGCAAGCGCGCGAACGTGGTGAGGTTGGCCTTAATCCAGTCCTGATCGCTGTTTTTGCGCATGGTGTCCTTGAGATTGCGGATCATCTCGTTGATGTTGTCCTTCAGCGCCGCCACTTCACCTTGCGCCTCGACCGAGATCGAACGCGTCAGGTCGCCCTTGGTCACCGCGGTTGCGACCTCGGCCAAGGCTCGCACCTTGGGTAGTCAGGTTGCTGGCGAGCTGGTTGACGTTGTCGGTGAGATCCTGCCAGGTTCCGGAGGCGCCATCCTGGTTCCTCGAGCACCGGCACCTGCAACAGGCGGGACTGCACGCTAAAGATGAATTGAGCGTTGTCGGAAGCATCCGTCAAACGAGCCAACCAGACTTGGGGAGTACAATCATGTATAAGCCGCTGCGATTTGCAGGAAATCGCGAGGTTTGCTGAGAACCGGTATCGCCAAACGTCATGCAGCCGAAACGTCGGGCGACAATGCGACCCGCAGGCCATGGACCGTTGAGGGCCACCAGCGACCCATCGGGGGGTCAAAAAATAACCCTGTCACGACTTTCGTCCTGACAGGGTATTGATGGTTGGGGTGCAGGGATTCGAACCCCGACAGGCAGAGTCAGAGTCTGCAGTCCTACCGTTAGACGACACCCCAGTGTCGGCGGGGACAGGATCCTAGGTGGGTGGGGGGGCTGTCAAGGTCGGTGCCGGGGGGTCCCCGTGGCGTTCATGGCCGCGCGTGCACGCGCCAACGGGCGGCGGCAGCGGGGTCACCGCGGCGGTCAGCGAGCTGGGCGATACGCTTGGCCAAGCGCGGGTCGCGGGTCAGGGCGTGGGCGCGCATCAAATGGCTCTCGGCATCGCGCAGTCGGTTATCGGATTCAGCGAGCGCGCCCAGGCGCAGCCAGGTCGGGGCGTGGTCGGGATCGTGACCGGCGGCGCGCAGCAGGAGGGATTCTTCGCGCGCAGCATCGCCCATCATGTTGGCCAAGCTGGCGCGCGAGCGTAGGCTCGGCACGTGATCCGGGTCGCGGCGCAGCGCTTCATCAAGCAGCGCGATGGCGCGTTCGCGATCATTGCCCATCGCGGCGATGGCACCCATGCCCCACGGACCCCACGGTGCTTCCGTGGCGATGGCACCCATGCCCCACGGACCCCACGGTGCTTCAGGCATTAAGCGGTCGAGCTCGGCGTAGACGCTGGCGGCGGCGCCAGGGCGCTTGAGTTCCAGATAGCACTCCGCCTGAGCGAGCCGGGGTGGCAGCCAGCGCGGGCTGCCGGCGACGGCGCGCGCGAAGGCCTCGGCGGCGTCGGCGTAGCGACCTTCCAGCACCAGCAGTCGACCATGCAGATCATGCGCGCGCGGATGATCGCCACCGTCGGCGAAGAACTGCGCCAGCTGCGTGCGGCATTCGCCGTCGCGACCATCGGCGAACAGCTTCTCCAGCGCATCGACGCGGTTGGCCTGCGCCACTACCTGGGCATCCGGTGCCGGTCGGGTTTCGCCGAACGGCACATCATCGCGGCGCACGATCCATGAGCGCTGTTCGTTGACGTTCTGCTGGCGCTCGCCGCACGCAGACAGCGCAAAGATGATAACACCCAGCGCGGCGACGCCGCGCCAAAGGACTTCCGGACCTCCGGACGTCCGGACTTCCGGACGCTTCATACCGCCCCCAACGCGCGCGCGAAGCCCGCGGTTTTCGCCAGGACCTCCCGCCATTCGGCGTCGCCATCACTGTCCCACACAATGCCGCCGCCAGCGCGCAGGCGCACCTCGGTGCCCTGCACGGTGGCGGTGCGGATGGCGACCGCGAAATCCCAACTGCCGGCGGCGACCCAGCCGAAGGTGCCGTAGGCGGGTCCGCGTGGGGTACCTTCGAGTTCGCGCAGAATCTGCATGGCGCGGATCTTCGGCGCGCCGGTGATGGAGCCAGCGGGAAACGCGGCCTGCATACACGCCTTCGCACCTGCCAAGCGTCGACCTACCACGCGCGCGGCGCGGTGATGGACGTAATCGAGATCGAGCACGAGATCGCGGTCTTCAACGGTGACACTGCCCGGCGTGGACACCCGGCCGAGGTCATTGCGGACGAGGTCAACGATCATCGCCAATTCGGCGGCGTCTTTGCTCGCGCTCAGCAACTCGGCGCGCACCGCAGCTTCCTGACCGGCAACCCGTGCCCGCGTCCCTTTGATCGGCACACTGATCAAACGGTCATTGCGCGCAGTGAGAAAACACTCCGGACTGTGCGAGATCACACTGGCGCGTCCCGGCGCCCGGAAAAAACCAGCGAACGGCGCGGGACTGCGCGCCCACAGCGCGGCAAACGTGGCCAGATCCGCGTGCGGCATGGCCTGCACCCGTCCGCTGAACGGCAGGGCGAGATTGACCTGATAACAGTCGCCCGCAGCGATCCAGGCACGAATCCGTTCGACCTTGGCCCGGTGATCAGCAGCCGTCCAGGCTGGCGTTAGCGGCTGCAGCAATTGGGCCCGAGCCAAGGCCGGTGCGGGTGTGGTCAGGCGCTGCGCCATGGTCTGCACCACCGCAGTCGGTCCGTGCAGAGTCAGCACGCCATCGCAATCCCAGCGCGCCACACCGGTGGCGGGCACCACCAGCGGTGTCTGCTGCGGCCATTCATAATCACATTGCACAAACGTCGCGGTGGCGGGAATGTCGCCCCAGGTCGCACCGTCGCTCGCGTGTGGATGCACATCGACGCCTGCACCGCTGGGAAATGCGGTGCCGAGGGCCGGTGTATCCTGCCACGTCACCGTGGCACCGTCGTTGCCCGCCAAACACACGATCACCGGCGCATCGGCGATGCGCGCCAAGGCGGTCAGCAGATCGATGGCCGGACCCCGTTGCGTGATCACGCCGGTTGGCACCGCATGGACAGATCGAAGCACGGTGCGCTGTGCGTCAGAGCACCGACCGAGATACGTTCAATGCCGGTCTCGGCGAAAGCGCGCACGGTATCCAAGGTGATGCCGCCGGAGGCCTCTAGCTCGACCCGCGGTCGCGGCGAGGGCGTTGCATCGCGAATGGCCACGGCCTCGCGCAGCCGCTGCGGGCCGAGATTATCGCACAAAATGATATCCGCGCCGGCTGCGATCACGGGCGCGAGATCGTCGAGACGTTCGATTTCGCATTCGATCACCACGCTCGTCCCGAGCTGATCGCGGCAACGACGCACCGCGGTCGCTGGCGAACTCCCATCGGGCCCCGGCGTCATCAAGGCGATGTGGTTCTCTTTGATCAGCACTTGGTCGTAGAGCCCGATGCGGTGGTTTCGCCCCCCACCCGCGAGAACCGCGTGCTTTTGGAGCAGACGCAGTCCCGGGGTGGTTTTGCGCGTATCGAACACGCCCGCACGCGTCCCGGCGACGGCGTCGACGAAACGACGCGTCAACGTGGCGGTGCCGGACAATCGCTGCACGAGATTCAGCGCCGTGCGTTCACCCTGCAACAAGACCGCCGCGTCGCCCTGTCCACGCAAGACGACGGTGCCCGCCGTGACCGCAGTGCCGTCGGCCGCAGGGGCTGCCAGCGTCACCGGTGCCGCGTTGATCTGTGCGAACACCCGCGCGAATAGGCCTAAGCCGCAGACAACCCCGTCTTCCTTGGCGGTAATGGTGAATGCGAGCTCTCGCCCGGCCGGCACTAAGGCTGTGACGGTGACATCCCCGGGACCGAGATCCTCGCGCAGGCTGAGATCGATCAGGGCGGTGGTGTCGGGATGATCATAGACGGTCATGGTGTACTAAGTCCTAGGTCCTCTGTCGCGTGTGCGGGGATCTATCGCGAGGATGTGAGGTTCGGTAGACGAAGGGGAACGCACAAAATACCAGGACATCGCGGCATGACATTCCCTTCACCATGAAGGGACGCAAGACGCAGGACCATGCATTTACACCGGTGTTCCATGCAACGCATGGACCACCTGTTCGATGGAAGGTTCCTGGACGGTGAGATCGACCACCGGTAACGCGGCGAGGATGCGCTGCAAATTCTGCGGTGTATCGGCGGATTCTTCCAAGGTGGCGATCAAGCGCAGTGGTTGGCTGGCGTCCCATGAGATGCCCTCGCGCGGCAAATCCCGCGTCGCAGGATCGACGGTTTCGCTCAAGGTCAGCGTCAATCGACGGCGCGCACCGTAGCGTTCCTTGAGCCCGGCGATGTCGCCGTCGTGCATGATCTGCCCGTGATCGATGACCACGACGCGTGAACACAGTGCTTCGATGTCCTGCATGTCGTGCGTGGTGAGCATGATGGTGGTGCCTTCGTCACGGTTGAGCTCGCGCAGGAAATCACGTAGGCGGGCTTTGGTCACCACGTCGACGCCCACCGTCGGTTCATCAAGGAAGACCACCGGCGGCGCATGCAGCAGGCTGGCAGCGATGTCGGCCTTCATGCGCTGACCTAATGACAGCTTGCGCACCGGGGTGCGCAGGAATTCGCTTAACTCCAACACCTGATCAAAGCGCTTGAGGCGCGTGTCGAAATCGGCCTTGGACACGTCATAGAGATGGCGCAGCAGTTCAAAACTTTCGCCGACCGCCAAGTCCCACCACAGCTGGGTGCGCTGACCAAAGACGGCACCGACGGTGCGCACGTACTGATTACGCTGCCGATGCGGATTAAAGCCGTTGACCATCACCGTGCCGTGACTCGGCGTGAGAATGCCGGTCAGCATTTTGATGGTGGTGCTTTTGCCGGCACCATTGGGGCCAATGTAACCGACGCATTCGCCGCGACCGATGGTCAGGTCGACATCATGCACGGCCTTCAGCTCACGATATTGGCGCTGAAAAATATCACGCAGCGAGCCCCAGAACCCCGGACGACGATCGAAGACCTTGAAGGTCTTGCCCAAACCTTGGGCATGGATGACGGCGGTCATGGGAGGGGAATCATTGCCACCGTCCAGAGGTCCGGAAGTCCGGAAGTCCGGAAGTCCCGTGTACGAGGAGGAAGAGAAAACGGAGCAGATAGTCGCACAGAGCGACTCGTTCAGAAGCCAGAATGGCACCGTATAGGAGACTTCCGGAAGTCCGGACTCCCGGACTTCCGGACAGTGGCAATGATTCGGACTTCCGGACTCCCGGACTGGGGCAATGATAGTGTCATGGGCCCGCTCCTCGATCTTGGTCAAGATTGGCAGCGGCAGCGGGCGCAGTTGCGGGCGGCGCATCGTCGTCCGCCGCCATTTGTGACCGCCGGTTTGGATCTGGTCTACGATGCGCAGGCACCGCTGGGTCGCCGCGTGCAGGTGCAGGGCATGGCGCTGGTGTTCGGGATTTTTCCGGCGTCGTTGGCGGAGTTCCTCGATCTCGCACGGTCGCGCTTGCGCTTGGGCGGTGATCAGGCGCGTCAAGAATTGGCGAGCGTGCTTTCGGCGCGCATCCAGTCGTTGTGGGCGTGGTTGCCCGGTTTGCAGTGCGACATCTACGCCGAGGTCGACCATGCCACTGCTGTGGTGCAGCTGTGGCAGATCGGGCCGGGCGCCGGCGTGCTGTCGTCACTCGATCCGGCGACCGCAGCAGCACGGTTGGATGATGCCTTTTTGGAAGGCTTGGTGCTCAATGGCACCCGGCATTGGGGTGGCGCCTCAGGATTGGCGCGGCTGATCCGCCGCTTTGGTCGCCGGCCCTTGCTGGTGGCGGCGCAGGTCGCGGACCTATTGGAACGCACCGACATCGATCTCGACACCATTCTCGAAGTGGCGCGCTCGCGCTGGGGCACTTTGGACTCGGGCGATGAGGAACCCTGGGATCAGCTTGCCGAAACCGAACATCCGTGGGTGTGCGCGCAGCTCGGACGCCTCGCGTTGCGCCTCGGCGTATTTCGCCCCGCGTGGCGCTTACTGGGTCGCGTCGCCCACGCGCAGGCGGGCCCAGCGGTGTGGGGCGATTACGGGCGGGCCTGCGATGAAGTCGGCGATTGGGCCGGTGCCGAAGTCGCCTGCGCCCAAGTCGCGAATCTTGCACCCGATGAAGGCTCGTTGACCCGGCTGATCGTCGCCCGCGTGCGCCTCGGTCAGTACACGGAAGCCACCGAAGCCCTCACGCGCCTGCGCGCGCTGGGTGCCGCCGATGTCGGCGTGGTCGATGCGGTGGTCACCCTGTTGGAGCGCCCCGGTCTGCCCTTGGTCCAACGCGCGCATAGCGCCGGCTGGCTGGCGGCGCGCACGCCCGTGGCCTTCGCTGCGCGCTGGAGTGTCGACGACCTGATCGAACGGTTCGAAACCGAGAACCCGTATGCGGCTGATGGCGGCCTCCGCGATGATCTCGCCATCGCACGCCTGGGTCTCATCCAGGCCTTGGGATCCGGCAGTGATGAAACCGCCGAACTGGCTCTGCGCGTGGTGCTGTTGGCGATGCCGTTCACGGCCGCGAGCGCAACCCGGCAAGTCGGGGACTGTGCGGCGCACGCCTTGCTGAGCCTACGCATTTGGGCCGATCTCAGTCTGGGAGCCGGACGCATTCCCGACACCGTGCCGGTGCGCCAGTCGCTGTTGGCCTTGGCTCGCCGGGCTTTGGCCTGACACGGGTTATTCCCGCCGCGTCTAAGCGGACCTCCCGATTGCCCCGCGGCTAATCGCGCCACCATGCCCAGCATGGCCACTGCGACTGCTTCTACGCTGCAAGGTTCTCTGCTCGAACTGATTCGCGTCACCTCCACCGTGCTGCCGCAGGATGTGGTGCGCGCGGTGCAGGCCGCCAAAGGCGTGGAAAGCACGGGCTCGAATGCCGCGTATGCCCTCGACGTCATCGACTGCAATATTGATCTTGCCAAGCAGAAGAGCCAGCCGCTGTGCCAAGATACCGGTTCGGTGCTGTTCTACGTGCACGCCCCGGTCGGCTACGATCTGCTCGCCTTTGAGGCTGCCACCATCGCCGCCGTGAAGGAAGCCACCGCCAAAGGCTACCTGCGCCAAAACAGCGTCGACAGCATCACGGGCCACAACACCGGTGACAACGTCGGCCCCGGCACGCCCGACATTCACCTGCACCAGTGGCACCGCGACTACGTCGAGGTCAAACTGATGCTCAAGGGAGGTGGCTGCGAGAACGTCGGCGCGCAATATTCGCTGCCCGATCCCGATCTCGGCGGCCGTGATCTCAAAGGCGTCGAGAACGCGATCCTCGACTGCGTGCTGCGCGCCCAGGGCAAGGGCTGCGGCCCCGGCATCCTCGGTGTGTGTATTGGCGGTGATCGCTCGAGCGGCTACGCCCACTCCAAAGTGCAATTCCTGCGTTTACTCGACGACAGCAACGGCGATCCGGTGCTCGGCGATTTAGAAACCCGCATCGTCACTAAGGCCAATCAAAGCGGCATCGGCCCCATGGGCTTCGGTGGCACCACCACGCTGCTCGGCTGCAAAATCGGCAAACTCAATCGCGTGCCGGCGAGCTTCTTCGTCACCATTTCCTACATGTGCTGGGCCTACCGCCGTCAGGGCGTGAACCTGTCGGTGGGTGGGGAGATTGGCGAATGGTTATACTGATGGCCCCGAACCCGGAAGCGCGCACCCGATGATCTCCCTGACTACTCCGCTGACCGAAGCCCAGACCCGCGACCTCAAAGTCGGCGATACGGTCGAACTCTCGGGTCGCCTCTACACCGGCCGCGACGCCGTGCATCACCGTCTGCACGAAGGCGTGGCACCGCCGGTCGCCCTCGGTGGCCACGTCATCTATCACTGTGGCCCGGTGATGATGAAGGGTGTGGATGGCCGTTATACCTGCACCGCCGCCGGCCCGACGACGTCTTCGCGCGAGGAGCCCTATCAATGGGAAGTCATGCGCGACCACGGCATCCGCGGCGTGATCGGCAAAGGCGGCATGGGCCCGAAGACCATCGCCGGCTGCAAGGAATACGGCTGCGTCTACTTCCATGCGATTGGTGGCGCTGCGCAAGTCTGTGCCGAGCGCATCACGCGCGTTGACGGCGTCGACTGGCTCGACCTCGGCAGCCCTGAGGCAATCTGGCATCTGTGGGTCGAACGCTTTCCCGTCATCGTCACCATCGACGCGCATGGCAATTCCCTGCACGCGGATGTGTTCGCGGCCTCGAAGGCGAAGCTGGACGCGCTGAGGGCGTAATCTCCGCCGTTCGCGTCAGAAAAAACGAAAGACCTCACCCTTCGGCACGAAGGGGAGTCTGGCGCCAGCAGGGGTCAGGATCGCATGGGTGCGATGGCAGCGGAAGCGGTCACACTCGCCATCGGTGATGATGAGAATGGGACCACGGTCGGGGAAATCCTTGGCCTGCTCCACCAGATCGATGCCCGGTTGCAGGACGGTGCCGCCCCGGCCGCGGACCTCGACCCGTTCGAGGAGTTGCTCGGGAGCGATCCAGCCGGCGTCGTGGGCCGCGGCGTCGCAGTACACCACACGCACGCGGCGGACCTCCCGCGCGATGGCATAGCTCGCCACGGCACCGAGCGCTTTCCCGAGCAGGTTGCGGTCCATGGAGCCGGAGGTGTCGATGACCGTGGCGAAGGTCGGTTGATCGTCGGTCTCGTCGTCGGGGATCCAGCGGGGACGGGGAATATCCGGGGTCGCCATCTGGCGTCGGCTCGGCCGGGCATAGCTGCGTCGGTAGGGCTGCATGCCGACTTCGCGTTCGAACCAGCGCGCCAGCTCCACATCCCAGGCGATCGGCGGCTGGGCCAGTGCGCGGATGGCCTCGACCAATCCGGCAGGCAGGGTGCCGCGCTCGGATTGGTGCAACTCCAGACCATTGAGCAGCGTATTGCGGCACCACGCATCGAGGTCGGCCCAATCGGCTGGGGTGGACATCCGACGATGACGAATATCGCCGCCGCCAGCGAAACCGTTGAGTTCCTTGGCTTGCATCGTGGCATGGATGCGGTCGTAGACCTGTTCGGCTGACAGACCTCTGAGGCTGGGGTCGTAAAGGCCGCCGATGGCGGGAGGTCTGCCGACCCCCATCTCGATCAACCAGTCGTTGATGACGAAGTCGCAGGCGGCGTTCCACCACAACGGATCCCGTCCGCCACAGCGGTCGCCATGGCGCAGACCCGCATGCAGCAGTTCATGGGCGATGACGAAGCGATATTCCTCTTCGCCCCGGAGCCCGGCCGGGTTGAGCAGGATCTCCTGCGCATCATCGAAAACGGCGGCGACCGGAATGTCCCATTGCCGACAGAAGTCGATGTTTTCGATGAGACGGTAACGGTCGAGCAACGCGCCCAGCATCGGTAGATGCGAGCGGATCCAGCGGCTGGCCAGGGCGGCAGGACCTCGCTTGGGCCGTCCCTGATCGTCGAGGTCGACCAGGCCGCCAGCGCGATCAATGCTGTCGGCGAGGGCGTTGCGGATCGCGGCGGCAAAGGCGGCGGCGCACGATTCCCGGGTGATCACGGTCGGCGGCGCACCGATGATGTCGCTCCCGCCGTGGACCCCGCCGCAATCGAGGAAGTGCTCAGCAATGCCGTGCTCCTGGAGATGGAGGACGAGGCGATCGACGTCACGCTCGGGCAGCGCCTCGCGCACCATCGGACGACCATCGACTTTTGGTGGATGACCGATGCTGAGCTGGAAGAGCAGGTCGTTGACGAGCAGGCACCGCGCGGTGGCGAAGGCAGGAGGTTGTTCGAAGGACCGCGGTACATCCCACGGGTGGCCGAGGGCGATATGCAGACGTGCATGCGCGATCAACCACAGCCATTCCGGCACCTCGTAGCGACGGTTGAGATTCATCTGCACGGACAGTCCGTCGACGACGCGGACGCTGATCCCGTGGGGCAGATCCGCCCACAGCAGATCACCGGCCATGCGACTGAGTAACGGATGCGTATCGACCGCGCGGGCGACTTCGACCCGCAGGGTCTGGGCTCGTTGCTCGTCAGAACGGTTGCGTTTCATCGTGCGATTCCGCGCTAGGATTTTCGTTTCGCGGCGAGGCGGGGGATGGTCGTGATGGCATCCACCAGGAACCAGTCTGGGATGCCACCTTCGCCGTCGGCGACGACCATCTGGGCGACCTCGGCGTTGATGTCGGCCAGTTCCACCAGCAAGGCTTTGGCGCGATGTGCCAAGTGCTTGGCGTCGCCAGACGCCGCGTCCTTGCGTTCCGGCAGTTCCTTGCTCAACCGACCGCGTAGGCTCATGGCGAGGAAGTAGAGCAGGTCTGCATCCTTTGCGTTACGCGGCCAGCCCAGGGCGCCGGTCAGGATCGCATCGAGCGTATGTCGATTGCGGATCTGCTTGACGAAAGCGCGGAACTGGCCGGCATGCACGGGCGACAGACAGCCAGCGGTGGCTGCTTCGAGCATGCGCTCCGGCACGGTATCTTCGCTCACCAGCTCGTGGAGCTGATCCGACAGCATGTGCCAGGAACGCGGGGTCGAGAACGGTTCCTCCACCTTCGGTGCGGGTGCGCAGAGGTGATCTGGACGGTTGCGGATGTAGTCGGTCACCCAGACATGCAGACCCTCGCCTGCAGCCCACAGCAGCCACTCCGGCACCGATACCCGCATCTGCACCTGGACCATGCGGTTGACCAAGGCGGACGATAGCGGCTTGACGATGGCGTTGTCTTCCGCGCGATTGCCCGCAGCGATCACCACCGATCCCGCAGGCAGGCGGTATTCGCCCAAGCGCCGATCATGGATCAACGAATAGAACGCTTTTTGAATCTCATGACTGCAGCCGTTCAATTCATCGAGGAACAGCACATACGGTTCCGTACGCGCGATCTGGGCCGGCGGGCAGAAGCGGCTGACGCCATCCACCACCTGGGGCACGCCGATGAGATCCTCGGGCGCCAATTGCGAGCCGAGCAGCGACACGCACGGCATGCCGACATCCGCCGCGAAGCGCTCGACCAGAGCCGATTTGCCGATGCCGGGCTGGCCGCGGATCATGACCGTCCGGCGCGGAGCGACGGCGAGCAGGAAATCGAGAAGCTGCGAAGGGCTCAGATCGGGCAGGCGCATAAGAGATCACCAGTTGGAGGAAAG
>CAYQAQ010000062.1:0-11089 GCA_964415495.1 uncultured candidatus Brocadiaceae bacterium
GGCCGACCTGGGTGGTCTGGAAGACCGCTTCGTAGGTCCGCGTGCCGGAGCGGCTGACGATGCCGGTGGTGCCGCGCTGGTGGATGTAGCCCGGCATGATGCCGATCTTGCATTCGCCGGGCGTGATCACGCCGGGGCAGTTCGGACCGACCAAGCGGCTCTTCGACGCGGCGAGGGCTTTCTTCACGGCGAACATGTCGCGCGCCGGAATGCCTTCGGTGATCGCGACGATCAGGCCGATGCCGGCTTCGATCGCTTCCAGGATCGCGTCTGCGGCGCCGGGCGGCGGCACGAAGATCATCGAGGCGGTGGCGCCACCCTGGCGCACGGCGTCGATGACGGTGTTCCACACCGGGTAACCCTTGCCGTTCTCGCCGGTCCAGGTTTGGCCGCCCTTGCCGGGGGTCACGCCGCCAACGAATTGGGTGCCGTATTGGATCGCGCCGTTCGAGTGGAACGTGCCGACCTTCCCGGTAATCCCTTGGCAGATGAGGCGAGTATTTTTATCGACGAGGACGGCCATGGCGGTTTCGCGTTTCGGTTCGTAAGGGTGGTGATCAGGCCTTGGCAGCCGCGCGGTTGGCGCGGTAGACCAAGGCGGCCTTGGCGGCCTTTTCGCAGCCGTCCTTGAGATCGTCGGCGGCGATGACCTGGAGGGTCGAAGCGGCGATGAGCTGCTTGCCCTGCTCGACGTTGGTGCCTTCCAAGCGCACGACCAGCGGCCGATCAAGACCGACTTCCTTCACCGCCTGCAGGACGCCGGTGGCAATGGTGTCGCACTTCATGATGCCGCCGAAGATGTTGACCAGAATGGCCTCGACCGACGGATCGCTAAGGATGATCTTGAAGGCGGTGGTGACTTTCTCCGCCGTGGCGCCGCCGCCGACGTCGAGGAAATTCGCGGGGAACGCGCCTTCCTTGGCCCCGTAGGTGGCGATGGCGTCCATCGTGGCCATGGCCAAGCCAGCGCCGTTGACCATACAGCCGATGTTGCCGTTCAATTTGACAAACGACATGTCGTGCTTCTTGGCTTCGAGCTCCGAGGCGTCTTCCTCGTTGGGATCGAGCATGGCCAGAATTTCGGGATGGCGGAACAGCGCGTTGTCGTCGAAGGACATCTTGCTGTCGAGCGCGACGCAGGCGTCGTCAGTGGTGATGACCAGCGGGTTGACCTCGACCATGTCAGCGTCGGTTTCGATGAAGCACTTGGCGATAGCCTGCGCGGTCTTGATGAAGTGACCGACCTGGGTCGGGGTCAGACCAATTTCGAAACCGATGCGGCGGGCCTGATAGGCACCGAGACCGATGTGCGGATCGAAATGCACTTTGTGGATGCGCTCGGGCGTATTGTGTGCGACTTCTTCGATGTCCATGCCGCCTTCGCTGGAGGCGATCAGTACCGGGGCACCCTCGGTGCGGTCGAGCAGTACCGACAGATACAATTCCTTGGCGATCTTGCAGCCGTCTTCGACGTAGAGGACTTTGACCTGCTTGGGTTCGTCGCCGGTCTGGATGGTGTGCAGATAATTGCCGAGCAATTTCGCTGCCATCGCTTTGGCATCAGCGGGGCTCTTCACCACCTTGACGCCGCCGTCCATGACTTTGGTTTTCATGGCGGCATCGGCGTAGACCGTGCCCTTGCCGCGACCACCGGCGTGGATCTGCGACTTGACCACGACCACCGGCGAACCGAGTTCTTGCGCCGCCTGTTCAGCGGCCTCGGGCGAGTGCACCGGGGTGCCGCGCAACACGGGCACGCCATAGGTGCGGAAGAGCTGTTTGCCTTGATACTCGTGGATCTTCATTCGGTGCCTCGCGGGTTCGGTACCATGGACAAGATGGCAGAGGAGTCCAGAGACGAGGTGGTTTTTTCTCTGGTCCTGAGTCCCAGGACCTAGGTCTCGTGGGAGAGGTCACCAGGACGCTGTCGTTTTCTCCAGGCCATGTCCCCACGCACAGGCAACCCAGGACCCAGGACCCAGGACCATACTGGACATCCCCCTCCCCCGCCAATCCTGCACGCATGACCGCCATCGTCGTTTCCATCGCTGCTGCTGACGTAGGTGAACTCCTCCGCCTAGCCCAACAAGCGCAAGCCGAAGGGGCCGATCTGGTGGAGGTCCGCCTGGACACCTGCGCCGAACTGGCGGGGTCGCGGGTGGGTCTCGGCGATCTCGTAGCGGCGATTCCTCGGCTCGCCCTGCCCGCCCTGGTGACACTGCGCCACCTCGACGAGGGCGGTTCGTGGGCGGGCGAGGCCAGTGAACGCGAAGCGCTCTATGCCCAGGCCGATGCAGCTGGAGCGGCCTACGTCGACATCGAGTTGGCGCACGATTCCGGTTGGCGTCCGCAACGCGCGGGCTTGGTCCTCAGTCAGCACGACTTCGCGGGCATGAGTGGCGATCTCGAAGCCGCGGTGCATGCCATGCACGCCGCGGGGGCTGCCGTGGCCAAGATCGCGGTGACCCCGGATGACGCCGCTGATCTGGCAACGGTCGAACGCCTCTATCGCCACAGCAGCGGCCCCCTGTGCGCCATCGCCATGGGCGAGATCGGCCTGCCCTCACGACTCTTGGCCGGCTGCTGGGGAGCGATCTTCACGTTTGCCCGTCTGGATGGCACGGCGGGCTCTGCCCCCGGTCAACCGACGGCGCGTGAATTATCCCAGCTGTACCGCGTGAAAACGCAGGGCCATGACACCCGCATTTTCGGTGTTATCGGCAATCCGATTCGTCACAGCTTATCACCACTGATCCACAACACCGCATTGATCGAACAGGGCATCGATGCCGTCTATGTTCCGTTTTTGGTGCGCGACGCCGTCGCGTTCTGGCGGGCGTGTGGACGCTTCATTGACGGGTTGTCGATCACCATTCCGCACAAGCACGACCTGATTCCATTGTTGGATCGTTGCGACCCGCTGGTCGAACGCATCGGGGCCATGAATACCATCTGGCGTGATGGGGAAGGCGAGACCATCGGCACCAACACCGATGCGGTGGCCGCCATCGCCTGCGTCGAATCACAGGTAGGCGCCCTCGCAGGTCGGCATGCCGTCTTGCTGGGGGCGGGGGGCGTGGCCCGCGCCATCGCCTTCGCTCTCGCCGAGCGCGGCACCGCGGTGACCATCGTCAATCGCAACCCGGAGCGCGCCGCGACCTTAGCCGCCGAGATGGGTGGTCAGATTGCCACGCTCGACGCGGCTATGAAGCAGCCATGGGATGTGCTGATCAATGGCACGTCGGTCGGTATGGAAGCTCCCGACAAGAGCCCTTGGCCCGCCGATGCCCATCACGTGGATCGCGTGGTCTTCGATACCGTGTACACGCCCTTAGAAACCCGATTGCTGCGCGATGCGCAAGCCGCGGGAGCTCGCACGGTGGGCGGTTTGGATATGTTCATTGGCCAAGCGGCCGAACAGTATCGCCGTTTCGTGGGGCGTGAGGCACCGACGGAAGGCATGCACCGCGTCGCCTTGGAACGCTTGATGGAAAAAGCCCGCTCCGGCCGGCCGAGCACCGAGGGCGCGGGACAAGCGCTGGCTGGCGGCTGACCGCGCGAACCGCTTATTTGGGAGTGCTGTGCTGCATCGTGGCACCGATGGCATCCATGCCTTTTCTCTTAATTTCGCCAGCTTTTGCGGAGAATTCCCCCACCCACTCGCCACCTTCGACAGCGCGCACCCAGCTCTCCGACTGATCCATGCTGTCCAACCCGTCAAAGTTCCCTGCGTTTATCTTGGCCAGATAGGCCTTGGCTTCGGCCGGATACGTGAACAGGTAGGCGACGATCTGTTGGCCATCGCCTTCAAACACAACGGCCCCCACCCCGGCTGGGGTACCATCGGGCTGACTTCCTGACGGAGCTTCGATCGGCGGGATGGAATCACGGGGCGCGGCGAACAACTGATTGGTGTTGAGGTCGTAGAACCACGCCTTGCCCGCTTGATAGGACGGCTCACTGAACACCCAGAAGGCGCTGACGACGACGGCAGAGACCGCCAGCACGCACATGATGGCGGCAACGACAACAGAAAGACCGGCTGAGGACGGACGACGCATGGAAACCTCGCAGTAGGGACTATAATATCAACGATAGGCATGGGTCAACATCAGTTCCGCGCACGGGCGGGCGGGTGTACGATGAAGTCCGCCGCTCCATAGCACCACACCCTCCTCATACCACAAACGGTGACCCATCGTCACTCGGTGCCTGCCACGCGCTGAAATGGGTGAGATAGTCAGCAAGCGCGGCGTTGGTGGCACTGGCCCCCTCGATCCACGCCTTGGCCCCCTGCACGCGCTCCTGCTCTTTGGCCAAATCGAGGCGGCCCATGAGGACCTGGAGCCGCAAAAAGACAAAGTAGGTGTCAAGGGCATCGCACATGCAGTAATCGTCGATGCGCAGATGTTCGCCTTGCTCCCACAGCGTCTGCACCATGTCACCCTTGGTGCCCATCTTGCCCGGCTTGCCGAGTAATTGCGCGCACAGGTTCAAGCCGCCATTGACGTGGCCCGCACCAAAATTGGTCAGGACATCCTGCACATCAAAATGGGCCTTCTGATTGAAGCGATTGCGCGGCTGCGTGTAGCTCGGTCCATCGAGCTTGAACCAGTCGGGTGCTGCCAGCCCATAGCGGAAACAACCCAACTCCATCACCGGCAGGTCGAAGAAGCGGCCATTGAAGGTGACGAAGGTTGGATAGCCATACGCCTGCCAGCCCTTCCAGAACTGACGCGTGATCACCTGCGGCCGGAACTGCGGTCGATCGAGGGTCACGACCTCCTGCAGGGCAAAATCGCTGCCGACCTTGGCGATCGCCACGGAAATCGGCAGATGGAAGGTGTGGGGAACAAAGTCGCTTTTGCCACCACTGGCTTCAAGGAGCTGAGCGCGATACGCCGCTACTGCCGCGGCCGGCGTCAGTTCCGGTTGGTCGGGAAAACGAATCCGTTGGACCAGACGTCCATCGACGACGGTTTCGATATCAAAGACGAGGTAGGCGGTATCTTGGCGCATTGGCGGCGATCCTGGGTGCGCATCGCGTCGGCGAAAGCGCTTATTCTGGCATTGTACAGGGTGGCGCATTTCTAAAGTCCGAGCCCGCATGGATGTACCTACCTTTACGATCGGCGGCTGGCGACGCCTGACGGTTGGGTTTCTGCTGGCGGTGACGGCGGGATTGCTGCTGCAGTTGTCGCGCTCGCTGGATTGGGGCATGGCGGCCATCTGCTGGGTGCCGGCGGTGGCGCTGTTGCTGCCAGCGTTGCACCTGGTCCGCCGCACACGCCTGCGTGCGGAAGTCGATGGCTTCACGATCGAATCCGGCTGGCTCTTCCGCCGTGGCTGGACCTTTCGCCTCAGCGATGCGACGATCGAATTCGTGCCCACCGCCGGGCTGTGGGCGGTGGTCCTGCATCGCAATGCCAACCGTATTACGTTGGCAACGTGGATTGGACGTGCTCGCGCCCTGGCTTTGGCCGATTGGCTCGATGCCGTTGCTGGCACGCCGCTGACGCGCATCGAAGCGGAGCGGCCAGCGGGCGACCGATGATGCTGCTCGCCTCAGAGCCGCCAGCGGTGAACGCGCTCAGCGCCAGCAGCATCGTCGCCGTGTTCAATGAATGCTTCGCCGCCCATGGCGATCCGGCCGTACGCGCGCGACTGGTGCGTGGCGGTGATGAACCGCTCTATCGGCCAGCGACCCGCTGGCGACCGTGGGCCGAAGTCGTGTATGCACGCGATCTCGCCGCGTCGTCCTTGCACGAAGCAGCGCACTGGTTGCGCGCAGGTCGCGATCGCCGCTGCTTGGTTGATTACGGCTATTGGTATGAACCGGATGGCCGCGACGACGACGCACAGGCACGTTTCGAACAGGCAGAAGTCGAGATCCAGGCGATCGAGTGGATCTTAGCGCAGTGTGCCGGAGTGCGTTTTCACATCTCGGCTGATAACCTGCGCAGCCCGGAACCCAGCGCTGCTTTTCGCGACGCCATCGGCACCGCCGTTCAACGGCGACTGCAGGCGCCCCTTGGCGGACGTCTAGCCGTGTTCGCCAGGGCCCTGAGTGCCGCCAGCGGCCGCGGTGTGCCGGGCTGCCGCGAAGCCGCTCTTGCGTGGGCAGCTGCAGACGCCACGGTCGGACGATGCCCCCCCAGTATACGTTGATCGATGCGCGCGCCGCCGGTCTGCTGCTGCGCCGCCGTACCACCCAGGGTTGGCGATGGTTGCTCTTACGCGGACGCGGCCACCACGAATGGGGTTTTCCCAAAGGTCACCTTGATCCCGGTGAGAGCTTCGTCACGGCAGCGCTGCGCGAATGCGCCGAGGAAACCACCATCGGCTTGGTCGCTCTCGATGCCGATCAGCACGAGCTGCACTACACCCTGCTCGATGGTCGCCGCAAAGTCGTGGTCTATTTCGGTGCCTGCACCAGCGTCAGCGACGTTCGTTTAAGTAAAGAACACGTCGCCCACGACTGGTGCGATGCCAGTGGCGTGCTCGCGCGCGTGCGACATGACACCTTACGCGCGCTCTTTACGCGCCATCGCGCCCACCTCGATTCGGTATGAGTACGTTTCTCTTCTACGAACGCGACGATGAGGTCCCCACGCATCGGGACGATCTTGATGCCACGCTCGAATCGCTCGGAGTGGAATTTGATGTCAGTCCTGGCGCGGAATATCGCCCTGGTCGCTGGTTGGATCCGCACACCGGGGCGCAATTGGTGATCGATCGCGGCGAAGCGCCGCTCGAACACGACCAACTGCATCCACCCACCGCCTATGCTGGCTGGCGACCGCTGGGGTTAACCGTGCACCTGCCCCTGATCGCACCGCATTGGCAAGCCGTGGAGGGCCTGCGCTGGCTTGAACGCGTGTTAGCGAGATTGCCGCAGATCGCCGTCCTCGATTGCGAAGACAACCGCCGTGATGACACGCCCGGCCCGGGACCGTTCCCGCTTGAACGGCTGCGCGCCTTGGCCTCGTGGGAACGTCAGCATGTAGCCCACACCGCCGGTCGCAGTGATGTGCCGCGCCTGGAACGGCGCGCGAGCCTAGCGCTGTGGCGCTATCGCCAAGAGCGTGCCGCTGGTCGACTCGCGCATCCGGATCTGCATTGGCCGGAGGCCTTGGTGCTCAGCGAGGGAAGCACGGCGATTTCGGTCGCGCTGTGGGCGGATCCAGAACGCGCGATGGCGCTGCCACCGGTCTCCTTTCTGGCACTGCCGCGTGCCGATGGATCTGGCTTACTGCCTATCGATGAGGTACTGACGGTCGCCCACGACGGCCGGGCCCTCGGCCATGGGCTTGCACGAGCCATCCACCCCACCACGGCACTGACCGATCTGTATCGCCGCGCCCACCTCGTCGCCGCCAGTCGTTTCGCCGCCTGCGCCGACGGGGAGTGGTCGGACTGACGTAAACTCCAGTGGCACCTCACGCGCGATCGTGTCACAGAGGCCCGCGAAACGTGTACCCAGGACCGGGAACCGCCCTTGCGCGGTCCGTCGATGCAAGGCACCATAAAAGAGAATGAGCGGAACCTTCGCCTGCCCCCATTGTGGAGCCCAGTATCCGGTCAAACCGGTGCTGGTCGGTCGCGCGGTTCGCTGCACGACATGCAAACAACCCTTCCGTCTGCGCCCAGATGGCATCGCGGACAAGCTGGTGAAAGAGCCGGTCGATCCGTCTTCACCGACGGCGCCTGCTGCACCGCCCTCCCCCCCGCCGACAAAGCCACCAGCGGACAACACACCGCCAGCGAGCGCACCCGCTCCTGCCAGCACCAAACGCATCGATCGCGACCAGATGGAGGCCCAGCGCCGCACCATGGCCGCCTCGTTAGCGACCGCCGCCAGTGCCGCCCTGAACTCAGTAACCATCAAGCGCGAAAGCCAACCAGCCAAAGAAAAAACCGGGCGCACAGCAAAAGCGAAAACCGATAGCGATGGCCGCGTGGGCGAAATCGGACCCGTCGTCCTGACCGGACACGGTGAGAACGAGCATCGCAACAACATGATGTGGCTGTTCGGCAGCATCATCACCATCGGCGTCCTGGTGACTTTGGTCGCTTTGCTGAGCATGCGTAGCAACCAGCGTAAGGCGCTCGATGCATTCACTGCAGTGGTTGTCGGCGATCGGGCCCGGCATGGCGAGCGCCTGTTGGCGATTCAGGAGCGCGCTTGGCTCATTGGCGTTGCGCCCTTGGTGAATCTTGGGCGCGTGCAGATCCACTCAGTGCGCACCCTACCCATGACCGAGGCGCGGGCGGTCTTGAGCCGCCTCACTGATACCACGTACATGGCTGCCCGGGATATCTGGGTCGCCAACGATAAAACAACGCAAGTCAATACGCTCTGGGATGCGCGGCAGAATCGTGCCGCCAACCTGGCTCGCCTGCAGCAGGCTCGGATCACCGTCGTCGATGTTGTCGCCGTGCGGAGAGAACTCGCCGAGTCGGGTTGGGATGACAGCGACAGCGACCTGCTGATCCGCTTGCTGACCGGACAAACCAGCCGTTCAGGCGAGAACACCATCGCCCGCAAGTTGCTCGCTGACGAGGTGCCCGACGCGATTGAAATCAACCCGTTCCGCGGCGTGCGCGGGGAATTGCTGATCGACCTTGGGCGATCCTATCGGCCACGCACCGTCGATTACGAAGGCAAGCTGCTGCGCTTCGTCGGTGCCGGCTGGCCGAAGGAGTGGAAGGTGCTCGACATCACCACGTCGTCGCGCGACTGAACCTACCCGCCATGCGCGGTCCGCTCGATTATCATCGTCTGCGCTCCTTCCATGCCGTGGCTCGTGCTGGTTCGATCCAAGCTGCCTGTCGCGTGTTGCATTTAGCACAGCCGACCGTCAGCGGCCAACTGCATGATCTGGAACGGCAACTCGGCGAAGCCTTGTTCACCCGCGTCGGTCGGCGTTTGCAACTCACCGATGCCGGACGATTCGTCTTGCGCTACAGCGATGAAATTTTCGCCATTGGTGACGATCTCGTCGATTGCTTGGCCGGACGCGGCACCAATCGCATGGCAACGCTGCACGTCGGCATCGTCGATGCGCTGCCCAAATTGATCGCGCATCGATTGCTGGAACCGGCCCTGCGCCTGGATGGCGATCTGCGCGTCCATTGCCGCGAAGATCCGCCCGAACGACTGTTTGCCGAGTTGGCGGCGATGACGCTTGATGTCGTCCTCAGTGACCGGCCCCTTGATGACCGTTTTCCTATTAAAGGCCACAGCCATTGGCTGGGCAGTAGCGGCATTGGTCTCTTTGGTCGCGGCCCGGCTTTGCGCCGATTGCGCCACGGCTTTCCCGCATGTCTGACTGGTCAGCCCATCGTCATCCCCGGCCCGGCCAGTGACGTGCATCGCTTACTGCGCGCCTTCTTGGCGGAACATGATCTCCACCCACGCATTGCGGTCTCCTGCGAAGACAACGCCCTCCTGCTGGCCTTCGGTCGCGCTGGCGCTGGCTTGGTGCCCGCCACCCTGGCGCTCCGCGACGAACTCAAACAGATGTATGGGCTTGACCTGATCGGCGAGCTCCCGGGCGTACGCGAACACTTCTACGCGGTCACCGTCGACCGCCGCATCCGCCATCCGGCAATCCTCTCGCTCACCGCAGCGGCACGGCAAGCCTTCGATCAATCGCGTTCATTGCCTCAGTCCGGAAGTCCGGGAGTCCGGAAATCCGGAAGTCGGGTGCCAACACCGCCAGGGCATTGACGTCGACAAGGTAGCGCCTGCGTTCGCTTGCTGTGGCCGTCCCTTCGTTCACCGTTATCGAGGTGCCCATGACTATCGCTATCCACCCCGTGCACACGAGACTTCCGGCCTTCCGGACCGCCGGACTTCCGGACCGCCTCGTCCGCATGGGCATCCTGCTGTTGTATCTCGCTCTGCTGACTCCCGTGGCTCACGCCGCCGAAAGGACCCCCTCCATGGAAACCGCCATTATCGCCGCCGGCTGCTTCTGGGGGGTCGAAGACGCCTTTGCCAAAACGCCGGGGGTCAGCGACGCGGTGTCGGGCTACATCGGTGGCAGCGTCGATAAGCCCACCTATCGCCAGGTGTGCACGGGCACGACCGGGCATGCCGAGGCCGTGCGCGTGACCTATGATCCCACGGTGATCAGCTACTCGCAGATTCTCGACCTGTTCTGGAACATTCACGATGCCACTCAGCTCAATCGGCAGGGTCCGGATGTCGGCAGCCAATACCGCTCGGCGATTTTTCCGCTTGATGATACGCAGCGCGAACTGGCCGAAGCTTCGAAGTCCGTGGCGCAACATTATTTCCCCAAGCCGATCGCCACCACCATTGAACCCATCGCCACCTTTTGGCCCGCCGAAGACTACCACCAAGATTATATGGCGGTGAACGGCGGCGAATGTCATACCCGTCGTCGCGGCATCCAGGTGGTCACCGCGAAACTGGAACTCACTGAAGCCCAATGGCGGGAGCGCCTGACCGACGAGCAATTCCGCATTCTGCGCCAACATGGCACCGAGCGCCCGCACGGCGAGCAGTGCCTGCTGTGGAAGGCGCGCACGGAAGGCTACGCCACCTGCGCAGGTTGCGGTCTCGAACTCTTTGATCTGACGCAGCAATTCGATTCCGGCACCGGTTGGCCCTCGTTCACCACCGCCATCCCCGGCCGCATGACCTACATTACCGACCGTGCCCACGGCATGGTGCGCACCGAAGTCCGCTGCTACCGCTGCGACGGCCACCTCGGCCACGTCTTCGACGACGGCCCGCGCCCCAGCGGCAAGCGCTACTGCATCAACGGCGCAGCGCTCACGTTGCCGGAGTAACTTGAAATTCGCTGAATTTCGATACTTTCATCCATAAGTTTGCTGCGTCACTGAAATTTGTACGCAACGAGTTCACTTACCCTCCGTAATGGTCAGCAGGTTGGGCAAGCATCAGCGATTGCGCGCTTTCTAAACTCAGCACGCAATTCACCCAAATGAGCTGAAAGGCCAACTGGCTATCGTGGCCAGTCAGTCACCCTATATATATACCGTCTACTCCTGGGATCCAGGTGGCATTCTCCGGAATTTTTCATGTCCTTGTTCA
>CAYQAQ010000063.1:0-10848 GCA_964415495.1 uncultured candidatus Brocadiaceae bacterium
GTGACCTTGGCCATGGGCCTGACCGCGCTGTTGTCGATGTGGCTGTCCAACACCGCCGCAGCGACATTGATGCTGGCGACCTTGTTGCCGTTGGCGGATCGCTTGCGCGATGCGGGCCTCAAGCGCGCACTGTTGCTGGGCGTGGCGGCCGGTGCCAACCTCGGCGGCATCGCCACGCCGATCGGAACGCCGCCCAATGCGTTGGCCTTGTCGGCGCTGGGCGAGCGTGCGCCGACGTTCCTTGGCTGGATGGCCTTAGGGCTGCCCTTGTCGCTGGCCGGACTGTGGTTTGCGCGTTGGATGATCCTGCGCCGTTGCAGCATCGCCGGCAGCTTGGCCGAACCGGGTGAAGCCAACCCCGCGCCGCCGCCCTTAAGTATCGGCGGGCGTCTGGTCGGTGGATTCATTCTGGTCGCGGTCGTCTTGTGGCTGGGCGAGCCGATCTTCGGCTTGGCCTCGAGCACGGTCGCCTTGGGTTTGGCCGGTGTGCTCTTCGCCACGGGCTTGCTGGAACGCAGCGATCTGTCGCGCTTCGATTGGGGCACCTTGCTGCTCATCGCCGGCGGCATCGCCATGGGTCGCATGCTCGAGCAAACCGGCGTCGTCACGCTGGCGACCGCAGCCGTACCATGGAGCGACATTCCCGCGTGGTTGTTGGCGACGGCAGCCCTGCTGTTGGCGATGGCCTGTTCAGCGGTTTTGTCCAGCACCGCCACCGCGACCTTGGTGCTGACCGCGATGACCGCGATCGCCCCGACCCGGCCTGAGTTGGCGATCGTGGTCGTGCTGGGTATTTCCTTCTCCTTCCCCTTCCCCGTCAGCACACCCCCCAATGCAATGGTCGCGGGTCTGGGTGTGCAAACGCGCGATCTCGCCGGCCTCGGTTTCAGTCTGATGGTGGCGGCCGCCATCGTGCTAGCGCTGATCGGGCCGTGGGCGGCGGCGTTGATGCTGCGATGAGGGATGGGGTGGACGAAAGCGTCATGTCGGCCGACCGCGCGCTGCTGATTCTCGGCATGCATCGCAGTGGCACGAGCTGTCTGGCGAGTCTGCTCGCCGCTGCGGGAGCCCGGGTTCCGGGTGCGGCGATTCGCAATTGGGATAATCCGCACGGGCATTTCGAAGCGACCGCCGCGGTGCGTCTGAACGAAACGGTTTTGGCGTATTCGGGTGGCACCTGGCTGCGGGCCCCGCCGAGCGTGCGGTGGCGCAGCGAGCACGCTGCAGCGCGCACCGAGCTTTTGCACACCATCGCTGGCGCACCGGCGTTGATCAAAGATCCGCGCAGTCTGCTGACGTTGCCCTTTTGGCTGGAAGATCGCCACGCCTGGTGCGGCATCGGCATCGTGCGCCATCCCTTGGCGGTGGCGCGCTCGTGGGCGTCGTGGCGTGGCATCGATCTCGCAGAGGGCATCGCCTGTTGGCTGGCGCATAATCAAGCGCTGCTACGTGCGCCGACGGTGGCGGTGCTCGACTTCGAAGCGCCGCGTGAGGTATTTCTCGCGGCGGTGGGCGGCATCATTGCTGCGCATCCTGGACTTGATGCGGACGGTGATTGGCGTGCGGCCTACGTCACTGAGCGCATTCATCACGATGGCATCGTCGAGGAGGACGTTCCCGGGCTGGCAGCAGCGATCGAGTTGTATCAGGCCTTGGTGGGTTCGACGGCAACCACCGCGCGTGGATTTCCGTGGGCGGGATTGCGCGCTTTCACGGCGGCGGTCGACGTTGGCGATATTGCTGGTGCGGTTGCCATTGCGCAGCCGCTGCTGGCGCAGGCCGCCGATGCCTCGGCCATTCTGGTGGCGTGTTGTGCGGTGGCCGCGCGATCCTCCACCCCAATTATGGTCTTGGACCTCCTGGCTGCGGCCGACACCGTGCCGGCGCGTCTGCGTTGCGTGCTGCGTGGCAAGGCGCTGCTGGCGGCCGGTGCTTACGACGAGGCGATCATCGCCCTGCAGGCTGCGGCCGATGTCGACGACCCGGATGCCGAAGCGGTGTTGCTGCTGCCCGATGCGTTGCGCCGCGCGGGACGCCAGCAAGAGGCCGAAGCGCGTCTGCGCGTCGCGATTGCCCAGGCGCTCTATCCGCACACGGTGCTCGCCCGTTTAGCGATGTGGCAGCAGGAGGCGGGCGATGCCGTTACCGCGCGCACCACGTTGGCCGAGGCCATTGCTGCCGCACCGCCGCATCGGCGCGGACGTCTCCGTACGCGCTTGGCCGCATGGCTGCGGGCCAGCGGCGATAGCGTGGGCGCTGATAACCAAGTAGCTCAGATCGCAACGGAGGACCCGCAGTGGGCCGCTACGCGCGCCGACGTGAGGCCCGCCTGAGTGCTCTCAGTGATTTCATGCGCAACCTGCTCCGTCTACATGGCCGACGCCCGTGATCAGGACATACCGCTGGTCAGCCTCGGCGGCGGCGATGTGCAGCATGGATGGGCCTATCTGCTGGAACATTACGGCGTGCTGGCGTGGGATACCACGCTGGCGGCGCTGGTGACGGTCGCTGCCGTGATGGTGCTGTGGAGTGCGGTGGCCAGCGGCGCGTGGGCGGCGTGGCGGATCGCGCGTCAGTGAGCCGGGCGCGTATCCGAATGGCGCTGGCCATCAGCGATGGTGAGTTGCCATTGCGCCTGATCACGCTGGCTGGTCCAGCGTGCGAAGACGATGCAGGTTTTGGCGACCGGTAACTCGTCCAGCCATTCATTGGTCAGACGTTCGTGCACGTCGGCCAAGGTGATAGCCAATCCCTGCTGACTGGGCGTCGGCTTCTTGAGCTCGATGTCGCTGTCCCAGCGACTGGCAAGGCACTCGGCGTGGACCTCGGCGGCGGGGGTTTCCACGAAAGCGGCGGCGTCGACTTTGCCATGCTCGTCTTTGAGCAAATCTGCCGCGCGTTTGCGGATGGCGGCGACGTTGGCCTTCTGGCCATAGGTGAGCAGGCGGACGGTGATGGGTTTGATCAGCACGATTGCCATGGTGGGGGTGGAAAGGCGTGCATCAACCAGGGCCGATCGGGGGAGGGGTTTGCCATGGATCGCACCGAGGATGCGCCATAATGACGCTATGTTCACGCCTCTCATTCTCGCCCTCGGCGCCCTCTGCGCGCTGTCGGCGGCCGAGTTCGTCTATCCCAGCGATTTCGCCCGCATTGATGGCGGCGGCCAGCCGGTGACCGCTGGTGAAATCGGCTGCGTCAACGTCAAAGCCTATGGCGCAGTCGGCGATGGCGTCACCGATGACACTGCCGCGATCAATGCGGCGCTGGTGGGCACACGGTCGCAGACGGGACGCGCTCCCGACTATTATTCACCGCGCCCGCGCATGGTCTACTTTCCGCCCGGAACCTATGTGGTCAGCGACACGCTGACCTGGGTCGGCATCAATCTCTGCGTGCGCGGCGCTGGGCGCAATGACAGCGTCATCCGGCTGGCCAATAGCACGGCCGGCTTCACCGACGCCGCGACGCGCAAGCCGGTGATCCGGACCTGGCGCACCGGAAATTTTGGCTTCGCGCACAACATCCGCGATCTGACCGTGCATACCGGCAGCGGCAACGCCGGTGCGGTCGGCATCGAATATAATGCGAACAATACCGGCGCGCTGCAGAATGTCCGCGTTCTCGGCGGTGGCCTCGCGGGCATCGATATGACGAGGGCGTGGCCCGGCCCTTGCCTGGTGAAGAACGTCATCGTCGAAGGCTTCCAGGTCGGCATCGATATCGCGGGTCCCGAATATGGACCGACGTTCGAGAATATCACGCTGTCCGGACAGACGGTGGCCGGATTGCGTATCGCTGACAATACGGTGACGATCCGCAATCTGACCAGCACCAACAGCGTGCCCGCCGTGCTCAGCTCCGGAGGCCGTAGTCACTGTATCGTACTCGATGCGTCGTGCACAGGCGGCTCGGGATCTCGCTCGGCGATCGAATTGCCGAATAACGGTTCGGCGTATCTGCGTAACATCAGCTCCAGTGGCTATCAATCAGCACTGAAAGAGCACACCAGCGTGGTTGCTGGTTCGACCATCACGGAGGGCGTCACCGGCGAGATTCGCTATTTGTTTGGCACCTTGGGCGAGGCGCAGACGCGCAAGTCGCTCAAGCTGCCGGTTGAGAACACGCCGACCTATCATGACAACGATCTGTCGCGCTGGAGCCGACTTGAACAGACGGGCAATTCCGATATCACATCGAGTGCACGCATCGCGAACCAAGCGCGATTCGACGATGCGACCAAGACCACCATCTGGATTCCGACCGGTACTGCTCTTGCCGGTGTGGGTAATGGAGTCCCGGTTACCGAGGCGGGGTTTCGCGTGCCAGCGCATATTCGGCGCGTCACCGGTTTTCAGACCAACTTCAATAAGTACGATGGCAGTCGGCCATTTGGACTCGTTCTGCGAGTAGAAGACCACGGCGCTCAGCCGTTGATCATCGATGAGATGCGCGGTGCGGTCCACGTGTACCACGCCAGCTCGCGCACCGTGGTGTTGCGCAATGGCCAGTTCAGCTATCAGGCGGCACCCGGTGCCGGCAAGCTCTTCCTGGAAGATGTCGGTATGCGCAATGTCACGACCGTGCCCGGCCAACGAGTGTGGGCGCGGCAGCTCAACATTGAAGGCACGCAATTGCATCTCGACAACAATGGCGGCGATATGTGGATTTTCGGTCTGAAGACCGAGTTCGGCGGCTTGGTCGGACGCACGCGCAATGGCGGACGCACCGAGTTCCTCGGCACCTTGCTGTATCCGCTCAGACCCGCGGGGACGGCCTTCCAGAATCTCGACGCCCATATGTCGCTGAGTTATGTGACCAGCAATTACAGCGGCGATTACGCGACCCAGGTCAGCGAAACGCGCGCTGGTACGACGCTGACGCTGCCGACGGGGGCAGCGGGCAATCGCTTCAAGATGCCGCTGTATGTCGGGGGCCGCAGCGATCGTGCGGCCGTCGCGATGCTAGGAGCGGTGGAAAATAACACGGCAACCTTAGGCGCGCGTGCCGATGGCGCGGGTGGGGCGGTGACCTGGACCAGCGAACCGCCCGGCGTGGTATTTACGCCGAATGGCACGGTGGCCGCCGCAACCGCGACGGCCATGTTTCCGGGGCCGGGATCCTATGTGCTGACCGCGACCTATGCGGATGGCTCATCGAGCACAGTGCTGGTGACGGTGCCCAATGCCGGCGGGGGTGGTGGCGGATCGAGCGGCTGCGGGGGTGGTCTGTTTGGTCTGCTCCTGCTGCTCATCGTCGGCAGTCTGCATCGCCTTCATGGTCAGGTCGGCACCGCGCGGCGATAGCGCTCAGGGCTCTGCCCGGTGCGTTGGCGGAACCAGCGGCACAGATGCGAACTGTCGGCAAAGCCGAGTTCATGCGCGATCGCCTTGAGCGGTTTGAGCGGATCCGCGAGCCGACGCAGCACGCGTTCGAGCACGCGCCGATCAAGCTCTTCTTTCGGGCTGTGGCCGAGTTGGCTGCGGAACAGGCGATCGAGATGCGCACGGCTGAGACCGGTGCGCTCCTGCACGTGCGCATACGGCACCGCGCCCATGCGCGCCGCCGCGCCGATCAGCGTGCGCGCCGCTTGCACGCGGGCGTCCAGCACGGGTGCTGGCGCGGGCTCGACCTCGCCCCATGCGGCATGCCATTGCGCGACGAAGGCGGCGAGGTGTTCCTGCGCACGCAACCAGCTCGCGAGGTCGAGGCCCTCCAGGCACCGACGCGCACCCTGATCCGGCGCAGCGCTGTCATTCAGGACCGCGAGCATGGCCACCGCGGCCTTCTGGAGGCGGGCGACCGCGTCGCCGTCCTCGACGACGCGGGGCAGCACGCGCTGCGGATCGATCCCCTGCGGCAGCGGCAACGAGAACGCCACGGAGATGATGCTGGCGTCACGTGAGAAGGATTGATCCCGTGGCAAGTAGGGGGGTGACAGCAACCACTGGCCCTCTTGGGCATGGCCGCGGCGGCCATCGGCGAACATCACCTCGCCCCACCCGGCTTCGATCAGCCAGCAGCTGAACCAAGCGGGAGAATAGCGCCCCGTGCCGCCCCGCGTGGGGACCAGACCGCGGTACGCATAGCGCAATTCGCTGCGGCAGCTGGCCAGGTTGGCAAGCGAGAATTGGTGGGGAGCAAGGCTGGCCATGAGTAAAATATACCGTGGATGCCGACGGCGCACCAGGGAACCCTTGGCCGGGCTTACTGGCGGTGGGGTAGACTCGGGGCATGAGCCACCTCGCCATTCCTCTCCGTCACACCGTCGACCTGTTGGTGGTCGGCGCCTCCAGCGCCGCCGTTGCTGCGGCGGCCGAAGCCGCCCGTGCCGGCGCACGCGTGCTGGTGCTGGCCGAGCGCCCCTATCTCGCCGAGGACCTCACCGGGAGTTTGCGTCTGCGCTGCGAGACCGGCGATCTACCGCGCTCGGCGCTGGCGCGCACGCTGTTTGGTGCCGATGGCACGCAACGGCCGACGCCGATGCAGGCCAAGGCGGCGTTCGATGAAGCCCTGTTGGCCTCGGGCGCGGAGTTTCTCTATGGCTGCTTCCCGTATGCGGTGCTGCGAGATGCCGACGGTCGCACGGCAGGTGCGGTGATCGCCAGTCGTGGCGGTCTGTTCGCCGTGCGCGCGACCGTCACCGTCGATGCGACGTGGCGCGCCAATCTCGCGCGTCTCGCCGGGATGGCCTTCGACCCCTATCCGGCGGGCGAGCAGATCTTTACCCGCGTCGTCGTCGGTGGCGCGGCGCGCTCGGGCGTCGGCCTGACCTGCGTCACCGATACCGAACCGGTCACGGTTGCGCTCAAGGACGGCCCGCGCGATTTCGCCATTCATCGCTACATCCTGCGCATTCCGATGACCGATGGCTCGCCCGCATCCTTCGCGGCGGCTGAGGTCCGTGCCGGCGAAGCGACTTTCCATCCCGGTCAAACCAAGGCCAGTGATGTGCTGTGGCAGTTGCCGCCCGATGGTGTCAGCGCGGCGCAGCGCGTAACAGCGTGGTCGGATGCGATCGGAGAGGCGCCGTTCCGCACCGCTGACGCTGGTTTGTGGATCGTCGGGCCATGCGCGGCGCTGAGTCGCGCCGCCGCCGCCGATCTGGTGCGTCCGGCGAGTTTCCTCGCCTGCGGCGAACGGCTCGGTGCGGTGTTGGCGGCGGCAGCGAAGTCAGGTCAGCCAGCAGGAGGTGAACTCACGGTGGTTCAAGCCGGAGCGGTCGCGCTTGGCAGCGGTCGTCTGCGTACCGAACAGGATCTGCTCCGTGCTGCTGCAACCCACGCCACCGTCGCCGTGCCGACGGATCGCGCGCCCGTGCTCGACGCCGTCGATGTACTCGTCATGGGTGGTGGTACCGCAGGAGCCTCGGCCGGCATCGCGGCCGCACGACAGGGTGCACGCACCTTGGTGTGCGAATATCAGAGCGCCCTCGGTGGCGTCGGCACCGTTGGCATGATCTCGAACTATTATTTCGGCAACCGCGTCGGTTTTACGGCCGAAATCGACGCTGGGACGCGTGCCATGGGTCCGCTGCCGATGGCACCGCGCGCCCAGAACACGTGGAAAATCGAATGGAAGCAACGCTGGTATCAATACGCCAGCGATCAGGCCGGAGCCCAGGTTTGGTATGGCAGCATCGGCTGCGGCGCGGTGGTCGAGGGCGACAGTGTGCGCGGCGTGGTCGTGGCGACGCCGTGGGGCGTGGGCGTGGTCGCGTGCGCGGCGGTGGTCGATGCGTCGGGCAATGCCGACGTCGCTGCCCACGCGGGTGCACCGACCGAGTGCATCGGTGCCGAACACATGGCGATCCAGGGCACGGGTCTCGGCCCGCGCCAGCCTGGTCATGAATATCGCAACACCGACTGGACCTTCATCGACGATACCGACGTGGTCGACTCGACCCAGGCGATGGTGGTAGCGCGGCGCAAATTCCACAGTGAATTCGATCTGTCGACGCTGATCGATTCGCGCGAACGGCGGCGCATCATCGGCGATCTCAGCATGTCGCCGCTCGACTTCCTCGCCAATCGCACCTTCCCCGACACCATCACCACGGCGCACTCCAACTTCGACACCCATGGCTTCACCATCCATCCGCTGTTCCTGGTCGAGCCGCCGGACAAGGCGCCGCTGAACGCGCACGTGCCGTTCCGCTGCCTCCTCCCCAAAACCCTGGCCAACATTGCCGTGACCGGATTGGGCAAATGCGCGCATCGTGACGCCTTGCCGGTGATCCGCATGCAGCCCGATGTGCAGAACGAAGGTTATGCCATGGGCGTCGCGGCTGCGATGGCAGCGGCAGGTACCTCGGGTCGCTTGCGTGCCATCGACATCAAGGCGCTGCAGGCGCATCTGGTCGCCGTCGGCATTCTCGCGGCCGAAGTGCCGGAGCAGCTGGATAGCTTCCCCTTGCCGCAGGAGCAGGTGACGGCGGCGATCGCGGATCCCTTTGGCTTTACGCATTTGGCGGTGATTTTTGCGCATGGCGAGACCTTGCGTCCGCAATTGCGCGCGGCCATGGCCGCCGCCCAGGGTCCGCAGCGGTTGCGCTACGCGCTGATCCTCGGCTTGCTCGGCGACGATGCGGCTGCGGATGATCTGGCGACCTCCATTGCCAGCCAAGGCTGGGACAAAGGTTGGAACTATCGCGGCATGGGCCAGTTCGGGCGCAGCGCCAGCGATCTCGACGCGCAGATCATCGCCTTGGGGCGCACCGGCGCGACGCGGCATGCGCAGGTCCTCATCGACAAGATCCAGGCCCTGACCCCCGAGGACGCGCAAAGCCACAGCCGCGCCGTCGCGGAAGCCTGCGAAGCGCTGAAAATCGCCCAAGCCGCACCAGCACTGGCCACGGTGCTCGCGCAACCCGGCATCGCGGGTCACCATCAGCACGATGTGGCTGCTGCGCGCGATACGGTGCCCGCGGATGCCTGCGATAATGACACGCGCAATCGCTGCCTGCGCGAGCTGCACCTCGCGCGCGCGCTGTACCGCATCGGCGATCACGAGGGCGTCGGCGAACGCATTCTCATCGCCTATGCCCGTGACTTGCGCGGCTTGTACGCGCGCCACGCCAAGGCGGTGCTGGCGGAAGGCAAGCGGGTGGCGACTCAGCGCGCTGGCGCGCGCTGAGTCTGTGGCTGCGACAGGCACCACCACGCCGCGCGCACCAGCGCCAGTTCCTGTGCGCGGCGTGCGGCATTCCAACCGGCGGCATCGCCGACCAGGGTGACGCAGTCGCTGAGCACGTCTTCATCGGGCCGAGTCAGAATCATCAGTGGCACGCGCCGTCGTAAAACGTCGATCAGACTGTGCGCATCTTCGGCCCGAACCGCATGCGCCAATTCGGCGCGGCAGAACGGGGCTTGAGGCTGGATACGGCGTGCTAGGCCCGGGTCCACTGCGATCGCGGCAAGCACCTCATCCAGACGACGTCCATGCCGTTGGACCAGCGCCGCCGCGACGCCGACATCGCAACCCGCCGCCTGCGCTTGCCGCAGGGCTGCGCGCGCCCACGGCGCAAACGCACCGCGTGGAGCCCACGGAAAGCGGCGGTGCGCCGTTGGTGATGCACTCGGTGATCGACCCATGTGGCTCGCGACGCGATTGACCGTGATCGCTGCTTCGACGCGGGCTGAGGTGTATTTGCCACCGAGCGGTACCAACAAACCCGGTTCCGGTGCCAGCAGTTCCCACTCCCGCGTGACCGAAGAAGGCGCACCCGGTAGGCCGCGCAGCGTCCGTAAGCCCGCGAAGCCCGCGCGTACGTCGTCACGCGTCCAGCGCAGACCGGGGCAGCGCGCGGCGACAGCGGCCAGCAGATAGTCGACATCACTGTCGTCGACGCCGACCGCGTCGGGGTCGCCACGATAATCGGTATCGGTCGTGCCGACCAAGGTCGCACCATAGAACGGCAGCAGAAAATAGACGCGACGATCTGGCGTTTGCAGCAATATCGCTTCGCGAATGGGCAGCGGCGGCAGCGTCAGGTGCACGCCCTTGGTGTGGCGCACGGGCAGGATGCGTTCGCCGTGCAGAGGCCCCGCCCACGCGCCGGTGGCGTCGATGACGACGCTGGCGCGGATCTCGTGATCACGCGCGGCGCGGGTATCGCGCACCAACGCTCCACCCACGCGGCCCTGAGTTCGCAGCAGACGTATCGCGGGGCAGCGGGATCGTGCGATAGCACCCGCGTGGCGCGCACCATCGACGAGTTCGAGCACCATGCGCGCGTCATCTTCGGCCCCGTCGCCGTAGCTCCAGCCACCCAACAGGTCGTCGCTGCGCAGAAACGGTGCTCGGCGCTGCAATTCCGCCGCGCTCAGCACCGCATGCGGCGCGATGCCGGGGTGAGCACCCGCCAAGGCGTCATAGGCCATCAATCCCGCCCACATGGGTAGGCGCGGCACGCGAAAATTCTGATCATGCGGCAGCAGGAAACGCAGCTCACGCACCGCATGCGGCGCATTGCGTCGCAAACGGGCGCGTTCGCGTAAGGCTTTGGCGACCAGGGCGACATCGCCGTATTCCAAATAACGCAAGCCGCCATGAATGAGCTTCGATGAGGCACTCGAGGTACCGCTCGCCCAATCATCGCGCTCGACCACGACCGTGCGGATGCCGCGCAGGGCCGCGTCATAGGCGATCCAGGCGCCGTAGATGCCGCCGCCGATGACGAGGAGTTCGGTGGTGTCAGGCAGGTTATCGCTTTGTGCGTCCTGCGTCCTGCGTCCTGCGTCCTGCGTCCTGATGGTCATGGTGTGGTTTGGGTGATTTTCCGGCGTCTAAAGACAGTGTCCGTCAAAACTGCGCACACTCAACGACCTCACGACGCAGGACCCAGGA
>CAYQAQ010000064.1:0-10775 GCA_964415495.1 uncultured candidatus Brocadiaceae bacterium
TTCCTGGGCGGCGGCCTGGGTACTGGTGGCGACGCGGGTCCGCAAACGGCCTTGGATCGCAGCCAGGGCACCGGCATCGCCGATTTCCAGGCCCAACAGATCGCCGGCGACTTCGAATAAGAAGCGCTCCGCGCGCAGGCGCGCCAGTTCACTGCCCGCTAACTGCAATTCGAGGGCGGCGATACGATGGCCGCGATCGGTGGTTTCTTGGCGCGCGGTTTCAAGACTGATGCGCGCGTGGTCGAGAAATTGCACCCGACCGGATAAGGTTTCGGTGCGCGCCCGCTCCTCGTCGAGATTACGTTTGAGGTCCACCAGCACGCGATCGCGGGCCGCCAATTCGGTGCGGGTCTGGGTCAGATCGTATTCGAGTTCACGCAGTCGCTCGAGCAGCGAACCACCGGGCTGGCCGGCGAGGCGCAGGGATGCGCCGTCGCGAAAGGCGCCGCTGCCGACGGCTTCTTCAGCGGCAGCCAGATGGGCAACGCCGGCGGTCAGTCCGAGCACACAGATCAGGAATAGACGCATGGTCAGGGTGCCTTGCCGCCCGGAGCGGTCTGGAGGTCGGCAATGTGCTGGCGCAGCCGTTCGCGCAGACCGTCGATAGCGACGGCATCCTCGGCCGCGAGCAGCCGAGCGGTGATGTCGAAGAGCAAGCGTTCTGCTTCCAAGCGCGCGAGTTCATGACGCGCGAGCTGTTCGCGCGTGGTCGTCAATTCGTGTTCGATGGTGAGCAGCCGCTCGGTGGCACCGCCGCTGCGCTGCACCGCCGATTCCAGGGTGGTGATGCGCGTGGCGGCCTCGTGCAGGGTGGCCGCGGTGGCGACGCGGTGTTCGTGTTCGGTCGCCAGTTCCTGCTCGAGTACCGCTATGCGGGCCTGGGCCTGGGCGAGCTCGTTCTGGCTGCGCTCCAGGCGCGCGAGCACGGTTTCACCGCGTTGCGGATCTAAGGTCAAAACGATCCGCGCGGGAGCAGCCGTAGCCGCGCCTTCGCCGCGGCGATCGAGGTGACTCTGCAGGATCTGCCGAGTTTCGACTTCGGCGCGAATTTCGCGCTGATGCCGCTCGGACTGGATGGTCAGATCGCGTTGCAGGTCGAGTGCCGCCTGACGGGTCATCACCAGTTCGGCCCCCAGGCGGTCGGCATTGGCGGTCAGCGCCGTGATCTCCGCCTGCAAGGCTTTTATGCGTTCGCTGCGCTGGGTGCGATCGGCAGCCAGTGCGCTGCGCGCTTCTTCGACCATGGCCTCGCGCAGGGCGGCCATCGCGGCGTCGTGCTCGGCGCGTTGGCGATCCAATTCGGCGATATGGGTGACGGCGAGTTGGCCGAGTTCCCGATCATGCTGGGCACGATCGGCCTCGCGCTGCTCGGTGAAGTGACCGGCGGCCAGCGCCAGTTCGTTCTGATAATGTTCCCGCAGGCTGATGAAGGCGGCGTCGTGTTGCTGATCGGCACCTGTGATGGCATCGCGCTCACGCGCCAAGTCGCGCCGGAAATCGGCATACGCGGCACCGAGATCAGCGACGCGAGCGACATCGCCGACCTCGATCGGTGCGGTGCGATCGGTCAAGCCGATGGTGCGCGCCACCGCGCGCTTGGTGCCGATCAGCTCGGTGACCTGGAGCATGCCCTTGAAGGCCTGTTGAGCACCGACGGTGCCGTGAACGCGCAGCAGGCTGCCGACCTCCAGGCCGTGCTCACTGCCCAGGGCCAGTTCCGCTAGCACGGTGCCCTCGTGTTCGGTGACAGCTTCAATGGCACCCGCTGCCTGCGTAACCGGGGTCGCCGGCACCGGCCGCTTCTGGGAGGGGGCCGGGGTCGCAGAGCTGGCGGCACGCCGATCACCCGTGCAGGCGGGCATCGCCAACACCAACACGGCAAGGCCAACGGCCAGACGGGGAGTGGACATGCGGGGCCTCCGAGAGCTGGTTACGCATGGGCCATGCCAAGCATGCGGCGTCCTGCGTCCGGCGTCCGGCGTCTGGCGTCCGGCGTCGTACACCCTGGGTCCTCGATGCGTATTGGTGCCCGATTTGCCACTTGGCGCCGAAGAAAAAGCGAAATTCCCAACTTTTTCACGCAGAGTGGACGCAGGACGCCGGACTCAGGACGCCGGACGGTGAATCGAAACCCACTGTCCATATTGTCGACGCCTCTGTTGCCGGTACGACACCCCACCCCGGAGCGACATCCATGTCCCGAGCCCTCATCTTTCCCGGCCAAGGCGCCCAGTACGTCGGCATGGCCGTCGACCTCGCTGCCGCCAGCCCCGCTGCGGCTGCCCTGTTGCACGAGGCCGAACAGATCCTTGGCCTGCCTTTGGGGCAGTTGCTGCGCGAAGGCCCCGAGGCCGAACTCACCCGCACCGACATCAGCCAGCCGGCGATCCTGGTCGCCAGCCTCATGGCGCAGACCGTGCTCGGCGAGCATCTCGCCGCTCACGGTCGGAAGTTGGACGCCACTGCTGCCGCCGGTCTGAGCCTGGGCGAGTACACCGCCCTGGTCGCGGCCGGCGCACTGTCCTTCGCCGACGCCGTGCGTCTGGTGCGCCTACGCGGCGAGGCCATGCAGGCGGCGGCGGACGTGGTGCCCTCGGGCATGGTCGCTCTCATCGGAGCTGACGAAGCGACGGCGCAGAAGCTGTGCGACCTCGTCGCTCAAGGCGAGGTCCTGCAAGTCGCCAATCTCAACGCCACCGGTCAAGTCGTCATCTCGGGCACCAAAGCCGCCTGCGAACGCGCCGTCGCCCAAGCCAAGGACGTCGGCTTGCGCCGCGCGGTACCCTTGCCGGTCGCCGGCGCCTTCCACAGCGCCCTGATGGCCCCCGCCGCCGACCGCCTGCGCGCCGCCATCGCTGGCGTCACCCTGCGCGATCCGCAAATCCTGGTCTACACCAACGTCCACGCCGGTCCGGTGCGCAACGCCAGCGAGATTCCCGATCTTCTGGTGCGTCAGCTCACCCAACCCGTGCGCTGGGCCGATTCGGTCATCCGCATGCAGCAGGACGGCATCACCGAGTTCTGGGAACTCGGCCCCGGCAAAACGCTGTCGGGGATGATCGCACGGACGGTCAAGGACGTGACCTGCGTCAATCTCGACAAGGCGGCGGACGTGGCGGCGTTTACGCCTGCGTAAATCCTGCGTGCGGGTAACCGCGTGCGGAGATCAGAGTGTGATCGTGACTTGGGCCATCGCGTGGGTCTGATGCGTCTATGTGGATGCTGGCCGAATTTGTCCTGCTGGTTTGGCTAGCCGCCAGCACCTGGTGGCTATGGCGTCTGGGACCAATCCGCAGTCTGCACGCGGTGGTGGGTGTGATCGTGGCCTATGTCCTCGCGGCACTGGCGGCATGGCTGGGTGATCAGCTCTTCAGTTGGTTGCTCGGGAATCTCTGGTTGCGGGTGATCGTCGCATGCGTGCTCGGAACCGTCGTCTTCACCCTGGTGCTGTGGTGGTGGAAGCGCGATGCGGATCAGCGGCGGGCGCGTTGGGAACCGCGGCTCAGTCGCTGGCGGATGCGCGGACCGTTGCGTCTCACGCTCATCGCGCTCTGGCTCTTCAGTCACGTGGCCGTGCTGGTCATCGTGGTCAATGTGCTACTGGTGGCGTGGCCCCAGCTCGCTGAGGGCGCTCGGCATTCCAGTGCAGTGATCCGCTTTCTCCTCGGCACGCCTACCACCACGTCTGTGACCGACACCACGGAAGCGCAGCAACGTGGCTTGCTGGGGCTCCGCCGACAGATGACTCAGGGGGTGGACTCCTTGTTACAGGCGACGGGAGCGCGCCGGACCATGGAAACCATGGATGCCTTATCCTGGATCGTAGCGTTGCCGACCATGGAACTCGAACGGCTGGTGCAGGCGGAGCCGACGCTGCAACGCCTGATGGACGATCCCGATCTGCGCGGCGTTATCGACGACCCTCGGCTGATGGAGTTGGTGGAGCGGGCCGCCGCAGGCTCCTTCACGGCCGTGTACAGCCTCGGCGACGAGCCGAAACTTCAGCGTCTGATGGCTTCGCCAGGAATGCGTGCCGCGATGGCGGCCATCGATCCGGTGGCGCTGCGGCGTCAGCATGAACCGCCGGTTATGCCGATGGAGGTCGGGTGGTCGATCACCACCATGCCGTCATCGATGGATCTCGATGCTCGGCTGCTGGACGGTAACGCTTGGGCCACGGTTGCTGCGGCAGACGTCCTGCATTGGTCCGGATATGATCGCTACGGCGTGGCCCGCGCGACGGTGGCCGTTACCGAAGGAAGCCGCTTACGGATCGAGACCGCGGCAGCCCTGTCGTGTTGGGTTGACGACGAACTGGTGTCACTGATTCGCCACCAGCAAGGCCGCGAAGTACTGCTGCCGGCTGGCTCCCGGATCATCGTGGTGGTCGTCGACTTCGGTGGCTTGAGTGGCTTGAGTGGCTTGAGTGAAGCCCGAGAGGCGACCTTGCGTCTTATTGCGGGATCGGCCACAGCGTATTGAACACCAGGGTTTCCTCTGGCTTGGATTGCCCATCATCGGGATGGCCCAAGGCTGCGCCAACCTGCTCCAGGGGATTACCGGCCGCGAAGAATTGAGACCACAGGCGATTTCCGGTCGATTTCACCAGCCACGCAATGCCGCCGAGATCCTGATCGACATGAACCGTGAGACGTTGCGGGCCAGCGGTGCGCCAGGCGACCAAACCGCCCATGGTGTGGTGTTTCGCGAGGAAGTCAGCGAACAAATCACGCAAGACCGGTGTGATTTCCGGACGTGGGTAGCGCAAACCACCGGGAAATTGCAGATACAGCGTACGCGTCGCCAGATCGATATTCAGCGACTGCACCATGACCGGTATGGGCTCGGCAATGAGGGCCGCGTTGAGCCCGTCTTCATCGCCCACATGGGCATTCACCACGGCGACCATGCGTTCGATATAGGCATCGCATTCACGGCGACAGGTTCGTTCGAGGCTGGCAACCAGATCAATGAAGTTGCTGAGTGCGGGCAAGGTCCGCATCACCGCGATCTGATCAGCATTGGCGGTGACGCGATCAAGCAGCGTTCCGCTCGCGTCAGGAATCGTGCGCGCCGCAGGCGGTTCATCGTCCAACCAGGACGGGCCATCGCCATCGACGCGCTGCAACAGATGAAAGGGACCGCGGACGGTTGCATCGGCGATGGTGCGGTTGATCCATTCGTGCTGACTGTAGCCGAACAAACCATGGCGGCTGATCCAGGCGTTCTCGTAGACCAGCCGATCGGATTTCCCAGGTCGCGGCTGGTGCACGAAGCGGGCGGTCCGATCGAAATAGCGGGAGTCGCCGATCGACCCGGTCAGGGTGGCGGTCCAACTGGCCGCATTGCGATTTTCGATGGCCGCACGGTCGGCGAAACGTTGGGCGACGACCGCTGGATCCTGTTGAGGAAAAATCAGGAGCTCAGGGCGTGGAATGCCATTCTTTTCCAGTGCGAGCAACCACGCTTCCAAACCGGCATCTTCAGGCAGGACCAAGGGAGCCGCATTCGCGGCAGTCAGCAACCAGGGGACGCTGTCGATCAACTCAGGTACCGTTTCACAGGTGCGGCTGTGAGAGGCGAGCGCGGAAAAGAACGGATTCGTGATTCCTGCTGCGGTGAGACGCTGGACGACGCGGTCGAGCCAGTCGGCGGTCAGACGCTCGGTACTTGGCGCGGCGCGTTTCCCTTCGGCAGTAAACCACACGGGCTCGTCCGGGATTGCCGCCACGGCGGCACGAATGTCGGCCATGGGCAGTGCTGCGTTGCTGTGTTCAAAGCCTTTGCCCTGCACCGTGGTGGTGAACGCAATCCCATCGGGCCGCAGACTCAGGCCGATGGCACACCCGTCGAAGCCGCCGAGCGTGCGCGCCCATGCGGGAACAAGCACATCCACGGCCGCCCCAGCAAGGGCATCGCCATAGGCGAAGGCCTCATTGATGCCGGACAATCCGGTGTACATCCGCAGCTGCAGGTTCAGGCCCGCAATCTGATCGGGCGGCATGCCATGGACCACTTGGTGGCGTAATCCTTCGACCATGTCGGGATAGGCACGAGTCACCTGTTGTACCCCCATGCGGATCAAGGGCTTGAAGGGCAACGTGCTGAGCATCAATGCCGTGTCCGCCTCTGGCGGAAGTGCCGAGAACAACGGATCCATGGCCAGATTGCCTTGGCCCCCGCCCAGCATACTGGCCATGGCTTCGCTGCTGCAGCAGTACACGTGGTCCGCCGATGTGATGATAACCAAACGACGCGGAAGGTCGGGATTGCCGCCCTCGATGATCCAGGCCTCGCGCTCATGAATCGTGGTCGCCGTGAACTGGCGAGGACGCAAAATATTGACCAGGAAACCCGTGATCGTGGCGTGATCATTCGTCGGCAGCACGGCGACCCAATCGACGCCATGAGGACTCGGATACAACGTCAGGTTCATCGCCCGATCGCTCGCGAGTCCCGTCAGTTGGGCGATCACGGCGTCGTCGAGCGGCGCCCCCACGGCCTGGGAACCTAGGTGATGCAACAAGGGATGAGGTTGATCGAGGATCGCTTGCAAATCCGCTGGCAGAAATCGTTCCGGAATGAAGGTAAGGACGAGTTCATCGACCGTGCGCAATGTGCGTCCCAGGTTGTTGATCCGCAGGTGGGCGGCAGCCCCGCCGGGAAGCACCTGTTCCGTAGGACCGGCCGGTAGACCGGAGTCCGTCAACCGTGGGGCATCAGCCCCCGGCAACGACGTGAGGACAAGACCAACGAGAAACAGGGCGGTGCAACGTGGCATAAGGGACCTCTCGCGGGTCCCCTAAGTATCTATGCACGGACTCATCTCAATCAGTTTTTTACCGATGTGGCGGGTCTCATGGGGGACGAGGTCAGCTTTCGCTTGGTGGCAGCACCGCTTGCCGGCGCAGCCGGCGCTGGCCGAGACCCTGATACGCTGCGCCACCGGCCAAGCAGACGCCACCGACGACGACGGTGACGAGAATGCGTTGACCGGACGCGGTGCCATGCAGGTCGATGAGCAGGAGTTTGCCGACGGCAGCGGCGAGCACGGCCAAGCCGCATAAGCGCAGGGGGCGCTTATCCCAGGCCATGCCGGCGGCCAAGCTTGCCAAACCAAAGCACGACCACGTGGCGGTGACGGCCAGCAGGGTGATGCGGGCTGCCGCGCGCGGATCATCGAGGCTCTGTATCGGCCAACAGGCGGCCTCGACCGTCGCACAGAGGAACAACCACAGCATCGGTGCGATGGTAGCGAAGGATTGCACGGGTGGAGTCAGACGCTGGCGCGCCAGGAGCAGCACGGCTATCGGAGCGAGGGCGAGCAAGGCACGAGGATTGAACACCGGCACCGCCCACGCGGTGCTGGTGCCATAACTGATCAAAGCGAACAGCGCGGCCAAACTGAGCGCAGGTAAACTGGCGTTGGCCGCGAGGGCCCAGGCGTGTCGCTGTGCGATCAGCACATGCGCCAGCGCGCCGAGCAGCAGCGTCCATCCGATCGGGAGCACGCCTAAACCGGCAAACCATTCCGGATGAGCTTGGCTCAATGCCCAGGTTTCTGCCACCGCGAGCACCACCGCGAGTTGGCCGAAGGTGATGAGACCACTGGTGCGCAGGAAGGGGCGCATCCCGGCTCTCGCTGCCGTTGTGGTCAGAATCGCGATGGCACCGAGGACGCTCAGTGCAATCAGACCGCGGGTATTCAGCAACCACCATGCGGCCGGGTCCACGGTCCGGTAGGCACCGACGGTGATGATCACGGCGATCGTGCTCCACACCGCGCCACCCCACCAGAGCGTGGAGCTGCGGCGCAGCGCAGCGATGCCCGCGAGACTGGCCGCAGCCGCGACGATGATCAGGATCAACGGCAGCGGATGTGGCAGGCCGAAGGCATACCCGCCCTGATGCAGACGGGCATATTCGGCGATCAACAGCAACACCATGCCATGGCCCGCGAGCGCCGCAAAAATGCTGCGCCGCAGGGAGGCGGCACCATCCGTCGCCCAGCGTGCTTCGATCATGGCGCGCACCGCGCATGCCGCGGGCAGCGCCAATAGCGTGGCGAACCAACCGTTGGCGATGGGAATCAACGCGGCGTCGATGGTAGAGGGCAAAGCCGTCGCCAAGCCGCGCAGCGCAGTGAGCGCCAGCAGGATCGAACCGAGTACGCGCAGGTGCGGCAACCCCAGCTTCCACCCGAGCAGGTACAACGCAGCGCTTTCCACCGCCCAGCCCCAGGTCGCGATATCGCCGGGTAAACGCAGGAAGACGGCGAGATTCACCAGTGATAAAACCGCGACCGCACCGATAGCGCGGGCGCGGGGATCGCCGCGCAGTGCGCCAACGGTTTGCAGCGTGTGCAGCATGGCCAGCAGCATGGCCACGCCCGCCAAGGCATGACGGAAATCGGAACCGAAGAGCGTACCCGACGCGATCAACACCGCGATGGCGCCACCGAGTGGCAGCAGCAAGTGGCTGACCGGCACCTCGTCGGCAGAGCGGCGCCATCGGCCGAGCACGGGCAGGCTCAATGCCAGGCCCTGGAAGGCCAGCAGCCACGCCACCGTGGCCCAGTCCGGCTGCGGCAGCGCTTGGCCGTACAACAGAATCCACGCACCGATCAACAGCATGGTGCCCACCGCAGCGACACTCGCTAAACCGCGCCAGCCGCGCCACGCGGCGGTGGCGATAGCTCCGGCATCCAGCAACAGCAACCACAAGCACAACGCATCGCGATTGCCGCTGCCGGTGCTGACCAAGACGGGCGTCGCCAAACCGCACAGGAGTGCGATGTGCGCGAGGACCGGCGCCTCGAGCCGCGTGGCGAGCACAAAGCCCAGCACGCTGGTGGCGGCGAGGCTGGCAAACGCGGTGAGCGGGCCAATCAGCGCCACGCCCTCGGGGAGCAAAAAGCCCGGTTTGTAGGCGGCAAATGCGGTCAGCGCGAGTAACCCTAAGCCACCGCCAAGCAATCCCTGGCCGAGGGCTCCGTGCTGCTGACGCATCGCTCGTCCGCCCCAGATCAGGGCCGCGATTGCCGTCGCGAGTAACGTGCCGATGCGCATGCCGGGCGTGAACAGGCGGCTGAACCAGCCAGCATCATACGCCAAACGCAGTAAGAAGGCGGCGGCCAGGAAGAGGATGCCGATACCGGCCCAGGTCAGGAGACGACGACCGAAGAGATCCTCAACGTCATCCAGACCGGATGCTCCGGGTGCGCGAGTATCGGCACGGGCAGGCGGGACCGAGCCGGGATCGACCGCAGGCGTTTGTGCACGCGCTTCGAGCGTGGCGTCGTAACGAGGCAACGGAGGCGTCGGCACGATTGCCGCGCCTGGTCGCCGCACGATGCCGGAGAACATGACCAGCGAGCGCGTCGGTGGACACCACACTGGTGGGCGCAGCGCGAAGCCTGCGTCCCATCCGAGGGGTCGCGTCCGGCAGGGTCGAGGCTGCATGGCCGGTGGCTTGGGCGGTGCCGAAGGGGCCGGCGGCTCGGAGGGCGCTGCGGTGGCGGCTGGCGTCGGGGGCGCTTGCGGCGCGCGCGGCGTTGGGGCCGGAGCGTTCTCGCCCAGGGATCGCGTCACGCGCAGGAGCCGCAGAATTTGTTGTTCGGTGATGTGCTGATGGCGCTCGACGGCTCGCTGGCGCTTCAAGAGGTGCAGAGCCATGAAGAAGGCGATCGGTCCCGCCGTTAGCGCGGCAAGGCCCACAAGCCCGAACAGTACGGCAGTTCCTGGCATGACGCACTCCTATGGAATCGATTGATAACAAAATCTTCCGTAAGAGCAAGGACTTCGTTGTAAGGCAGTTCTGCGCTCACCGTGTGGGAGAGTTCAGGGGCCTCCTTGGTTGGATGCCAGATGGGGATCGACTGTTCGGGTGATTTCCGCGATCAGTTCCGGATCCAGGTATTGATAGTCGTCCGGGATATCCAGCACGATCACGGTCTTGTGGCGGATGGCGTCGGGGAAATCGGCCTTGAGTCGCGAACGATGTTTGGCTTCCATCACAAAGATGAGGTCGGCCCACACGATGTCGCTGTGGGTGACCGTATGTCGGGCCTTGGGCGAGGTGCCGGCGGAGCGCACCTGCAGGCCGGGGCGCTTGGCGTAGATCGTCGCTGCGGTCGGGCTGCGCCATTGATTGCGCGAGCAAACGAACAGCAGATTCAATGCCGCGTCTCGTAGCGTTCGCGGCCGGTTTTGCCGTCCCTCAGCCACGCGCGCACGGCGTCGGTATCGTCGGCAGCCAAGGCGGCGTCGAGCATAGCGAGGCGCGCGCGCAGATCGGCGAGGCCAGCGCGCACGTTGGTGGCGTTGGCGCGCAGGATGCCGGCCCACAAATCAGGGCAGCCCGCGGCGACGCGGGTGGTGTCACGGAAACCGCCGGCAGCCAGCGGCGCGGCGGTGTCGTCGAGGGCGGCGGCGACCGCGCAGGCGGCCGCGTGCGGCAGGTGCGAGGCGGCGACCATGGCGCGGTCGTGGGCCTCGGGATCGAGCTGACGGACGCGCGCGTGGACCGCCTGCCACAGCCCGGCAACCGCAGCGATGGCAGGGGCGGGCGTGGTGGCAGTGGGTGTGACCAGGACCAGGGCGTTCTGATACAGATCGGCGCGCGCGGCGGCGAGACCGGTGCGGTGGCTGCCGCACATCGGATGGCTGCCGACGAAGCGTCCCGCGGCGGCAAGGTCAGCCAGGTCGCGACAAATCGGACCTTTGACACTGCCGACATCGGTGATCACGGCGTGGCCCGGAGCGGCGGCGAAGCGC
>CAYQAQ010000065.1:0-10655 GCA_964415495.1 uncultured candidatus Brocadiaceae bacterium
CGTGTGCCATCAACCCCGCGATTTAGATTTTCGGCAGCTGCGGCAGATCGGGATCTTCGTCCTCGAAATGCTCCAGCTTGATCGTCGGGCTGCGACCGGTCGGCGGTTTGTCAATGCGCTCTGAGGCCGGCATGTCCTGATCGTCGTCGAGGATGACCAGCAAGCCGCTCTTGTTCTGATCCGTATTGAAGAACTCAGTCGAGGCGACGTTGCGCGGCGGTTCGCCAGCGGGCGGCGGGATGAATTCGGTGTCACCGGGTGGCGCCACCGGCGTGTAATGGGAGCCCTGAACGGGGAGGGTATCTGGAGGTGGAATGGGCGAACCATCAAAACCACCAGGCATGGGCAGCGGATCGTCGTCCGGGGGCGCAATATCGGCGGGCGCATCCGGTTCGTCGGTTTCGACCGGCGCGGCAGCAGCGGAGTCGGCGCGGGCGGCACCAGCATCATTGCGCGGCTGCCAGTTATGGCTTTGACTGCCACCTAAACCGCTGCCGACCTTGCCTTCAAGCAAGTGCGCGGCGAGGCCGAGGGCGATGGTCAGGCCCGGCGCATTGGCATCGAGGCCGTGGATGTCATAGCGCGATGGCACCAGATCCAGGCCCGCGAGCGGATCGAAAACCTGCACCGGGCGGCCGAGGATATTGCCGAGAATTTCCGCAATATTGGGCAGCAAGCTAGAGCCGCCGGTGAGCACGACGTTGTCGACCTGCTTGTCGAACTGGCCTTCGACGTAATCGAAGCTGAGGCGGATCTCGTTGGCGAGATCTTCGAAGGCCGGCATGGCGGCGTCGATCAGGGCATCGATGGCATCGCCGGGCGCCGACTTGATGCGTTCGATATCTTCCTGCGGTTCATTGAAGGTGCGCACGATGGCGTCGGTGATTTCGTTGCCGGCCAAGTAGACTTCGCGGGTGAACAGCAGGCGATCGCCCTGGACGATGGCGATGTTCGACTTCGACGCACCGATATCGATCAGGGCGATGGCACCGGCATCCGGTGCAGCCAGCGCCGAGCCGGGGCCGAACAGTTCATAGGCGTTCGTGACGGCGAAGACATCGACGTCGATCACTTCGGGCTGCAAGCCGGCGGAACGCAGGAGATTCACGTGGTCTTCGACAAAGCCGCGCCGCACGGCAACCAGCAGCACTTGCTGCGTGGTGCCCGAGGAGCCCTCGCGCACGCTGGCCAGCGGTTGGCAGTCGATGATCACTTCATCGGTACCGAAAGGGATGTATTTGTCCGCTTCGTACGTGATGTGGGCCTTGAGTTCGTCGCCGAGCAATTTCGGCGTTTCGACTTGGCGCACGATCACCGAGCGACCGGAGACCGCGGTGATCAGCCGTTTGGTTTTGACACCGAGCTGGTCGATCACCTGGCGGACGACCATGGCGGGATCGTCGGCACCGATGCGGGCTTGGGCATAGCCCGAGAGCGTGACGCGATCCCCGTTCGGGGTCAGGGCCACGGCCTTTACGGAGTGCGTGCCGACATCAAGGCCGACCACTGTCTTCGATGCGAACATGCGTAACCTCCAACGGGCCCCGGTGGAGCCGCGCGCCCACTGTAGCCACAACCCCCGGTCTGGTGCAAGTCCCGACTGGGGCGGGGGCGGGATGGACTATTCGGCTCGTTGAATCACCTGCAGGGTCCAGGTCAGCGCATGGCGCTGCACCACGGCCTGGGTCAGGGCATCTACGGTCAGGGTATAGCTCAGCGAACCGCTCTGCGTGCCGGGCAATCCGCCCTGCGGAGTCACCTTGCCGCTGCCAGAAAGGGCGCTGAGCGTGGCGGTGACTGGCGTCGGGTCGCGGGCCAGGACCAAGCGCGGCGGCGAGGTATCGGCAGGCAGGCTCAAGGTAAAGGCAGTGGCGTCCCATTGGCGCGTGATCGCGACGGTCGGGTCGGCGTTCAGCGGCAGTGGGCTGGTGGTGCCCGGACGGATGAGCAGCGTACTCCACCAGCGGGCAAGGGCTTCGTCGTTGTAGCGCTGGGCGATCTCGGTCGCGAATGGCGAGGGCTGACCTGGACTCGCCGCTGGTAGGCGCGCGCTGACGGCCGCGATGACCGCCTCGCCGCCGGTGACGGCAGTGACTTCGCCAGTGCTGCGCGCGATGGTCAGTGTCAGCGTGGTGCCGGTGACGGCACCCAGATGGCCAAAGAGCGCATCCGTCTCTGGAGTGGGTGTGCGCGTATCAAAGCGGCGTTCATAGCCAGGGCCATTACTCGACGCTTCGATGCGCGTGATGGTGGCATTGAGGGTCGCGGTGGTGTCGGTTACCGCCGTCGGCCGCAGGGCGAAGGTCCAGACCAAGCGTTGTTCATACGTCAGCTCATCGCCGACGCTGGACCAGGCGACGGTTTGATCGAGCGCGTAGCGGTACCACTGGATGCGATCGATGACGAGCGTGTCGTCGGCAGGTGCCGCATCGGCCGCTACCATCGCCGCTGTAAACACCCATAACGGCAGCAGACGGCGCATCAGCGATCGCGCTCCACCACGAAGCGCGCCAGTGCCCGCAACGTTTCGCCCCGGGTACCGAAGTTGGCAAGCGCAGCGCACGCCGCGTCGGCGTGCTGGCGCGCTTCCACACGGGCAGCGTCGAGACCATGCAGCGTCACCCAGGTCAGTTTGCCTTGGGCGGCGTCCTTGCCCGGTGTCTTGCCGAGCACCTCGGCGCTGGCCGTGGCGTCGAGCACGTCGTCGGCAATTTGAAAAGCCAGCCCGAGGCTCTCGCCAAATGCTCGTAAAGCCGCATGGGCGATGGGCTCGGCCTGCGCGGCGTGGGCACCGAGCAGACAGCTCGCGCGCAGCAGCGCCGCCGTTTTGCCGCGATGGATGCGCAGCAGGCGTTCGCGACCGCTCGCCCCGGTGTCCAGCGCTTGGCCTTTAGCGTCGAGATCCTCTTGCTGGCCGCCAACCACGCCCCGACTGCCAGCCGCCTCGGCCAGATCGGTCACGGCAGCGGCTGAGATGCTGGCACAGGCGGCAAACGCCAAGGTTTGCAGCGCGTCGCCCGCAAGAATGGCAGTGGCCTCATTAAAGGCCTTGTGGCACGTCGGCCGTCCGCGCCGCAGGTCGTCATCGTCCATCGCCGGCAAATCGTCGTGGACCAGCGTGTACGTGTGCAGCAGTTCGACCGCCGCCATGCCGGCCGCGGTGCGCGGATCGTCGGCGCGCCCGCCGCAGGCCTCCGCAGCGCTGAGCACCAAAGCCGGACGCAGGCGTTTGCCGCCGGCGACAACGCTATAGCGCATCGCTTCATGTAGGCGCGCCGGCCACGCCGTGGCTGGCGGCAACCACTGCTCCAGCGCTGCATCTGCCAGCGTGACCGCGCGGGCAAGCAGCGCACCAGTGGAGGCAGGAGCGGCATCGAACATGGGCGGCACCGTACGCGGACCTGCTCCTTAGGCCAGGGTGGTTTCGCTTCGCGTTCAGGCCGTTGCGACACGTCCTGCAACCAATTGAAGGCATTGCTCGCCCACGCCCGCACCTACACTGTTCCGCTCGCCCCAGGAGCGCCTGCATGACTGCCGAGAACGGCCAGACCGAGCCTCAACCCGCATCGGATTCGTCGTCCGTGAAACCGCCGGAAGCGGCGTACGGCGCTGACCAGATCCAGGTGCTCGAAGGTATGGCGGCCGTGCGCAAACGGCCCGGCATGTATATCGGCGATCCGGGCGGCAATGGTCTCTATCAACTGGTGTGGGAAGCGGTCGACAATTCGATCGACGAAGCCCTCGGCGGCTTTTGTACCGAAGTTTCCGTCACCATTCATGCCGATAACTCTTTAAGCGTCAGCGATAATGGTCGCGGCATTCCGGTTGCGCCGCATCCGACCGAAAAAAAATCGACGCTCGAAGTCGTGATGACCGTGTTGCACGCGGGCGGCAAGTTCGACCGCAACAGTTATAAGGTTTCTGGTGGTCTGCACGGCGTCGGTGTGAGCTGCGTCAATGCGGTATCGCGCTGGCTGGTCGCTGACGTCAAGCGTGACGGTCGCCACTGGCGCATGCGCTTTGAACGCGGCCACGCGGTCACCCCGCTCGAAGACATCGGTCCCGCCTCGGATCGCGGCACCAGCATCCATTTCAAGCCCGACAGCGAAGTCTTCGCCGAAAACACCGTGTTCGAATGGGGCATCGTTGCCACCCGTCTGCGCGAGTTGAGCTACCTCAACGCTGGTGTGCGCATCTCGCTCCAGGATCTGCGCGAAGAAGGCAAAGCCGAAGTGTTCTTCAGCAAGGAAGGCCTCGGCGGCTTCGTGAAGTATCTGAATCAGGGCAAGCAGTCCCTGCATCCCGTCATCCACTTCCTCAAGGAAGATGCCGAATCCGGCATCAGCATGGAAGTGGCGATGCAATACAATGACAGCTACGACGAGCATGTCTTGTGCTTCGCCAACAACATCCGCAATCGCGATGGCGGCACCCACCTCGAAGGCTTCAAGACCGCGCTGACACGCGAGCTCAATGGTTACGCCAAGGGCAACAATATCCTCAAAAATGACAAGCCACCCGCTGGCGACGATCTGCGTGAAGGCCTGTGCGCGATCATCGGCGTCAAGCTGCCCGAGCCCAAGTTCAGCAACCAGACCAAGGACCGCCTGATCAACGGCGAGATCGCCGGCATCGTGCAGGGTCTGGTCGGCGGTGCGATCAAGGATTATTGCGAAGAGCATCCCAAGATTGCCAAAATGATCATCGGCAAAGCGATGCTCGCCATGCAGGCGCGCGAAGCGGCGCGCAAAGCCCGCGACTTGGCGCGCAAGGATCGCAAGAGTTTGCTCAATGGTGCGGGCATGCCTGACAAGTTGCGCGACTGTTCGTCACGCAACGTTGAAGAAACCGAAGTCTTCCTGGTCGAAGGTGATTCGGCCGGTGGTTCGGCCAAGCGCGGTTCGAATGCGCGATATCAAGCGATTCTTCCCCTCAAGGGTAAGATCATCAACGTCGAGAAGGCACGCATCGACAAGGTGATGGGCCACAGCGAAATTTCCGCGATGATCCAGGCCTTCGGCTGTTCGATCGGCGAAGAGTTCAACCTCGAAGGGTTGCGCTACGGCAAGATCATCATCATGACCGACGCCGACGTCGACGGATCGCACATCCGTACCCTGCTGTTGACCTTCTTCTTCCGCCAGATGCCGGCGCTGATTGCAGCCGGGCGCATCTACGTCGCCTGTCCGCCCCTTTACAAGGTGCGTCGCGGTCGCAAGGAAGAGTACGTCTTCAACGAAAAATACCTGCAAACCGAGATCACCCGTTTAGGGCTCGGCGACTGCACCTTCGTCGACCGCCACTCGGTGCGTGAACGCGAAATGCGCGGCCCTGACCTCAGTGGTCTCATCGATGTGCTGGGCGAGATCGACGAACACGAACGCGTTTTGGCTCTCAAAGGCCTGACGCTCGATGAGTACCTCGGCCTGCGCGATGGCGCCGGCGTCTTGCCGCTCTATCACGCGCGCGTTGGCGACGTCGGCCGTTACCTCAGCGACGACGTGGCGATGGAAGCGCTCCTCGCCGACTTGCGCGCGCGCGGCACCGACGAGGAAATGTCCGTGCAGCCCGAAATCATCGAATTCACCGAGCGCGAACCGATCGAACGCAGTCTGGATCGCCTGCGTGCCCTTGGCTTCAATCCTGAGTTCCTGCACGACGGCCCCGGCCGCATCGATCCCTTCACCCTGCGCTGGTCGAAGGGCGAGGCGATTCTGACCAACCTGCGCCTGTTGCTGCCGCTAGTGAAAAAGGTCGGCACCGAAGGTCTCGACGACATCCAGCGCTACAAAGGTCTCGGCGAAATGAACCCCGACCAGCTGTGGGACACCACCATGGATCCCGCCCAGCGTCAGCTCAAGCAGGTCACCATGTCCGACGCCATCGAAGCCGAACGCATGTTCTCGACCCTGATGGGCAACGACGTCGCCATCCGCCGCGACTTCATCGAGCGCTATGCGCTGGCGGTGGCGAAGAAGCTGGACGTCTAAGCCGGGGGGTGAATTCCAGGCTTAGTGATGAGGTTCATGAAAACCCCGCTTCAATTCGGATGTTAGAAGGTCAGAATCGACGGAGGGGAATCCCATGACCAAGCTCGAGTTGACCCAGCATCCTGAACTGGCCGCTTTGGTGGCGGCGATCCGTAATGGGGAAGCGGTGGAAATCCTTGATCACGGCCGGCCGGTCGTGCGATGCATCTCATCGCCGGTATCGCTGCGTGATCGGCTAGCGGCTTTGCATGAATCGTTCACCAGCCCAGCCTACCCCGGCAACAGCGTGGTGGATATGCGGCGGGAATCGCGCTGATGCGGCTATTTGACGCTTCGGTGCTGGTTGCAGCCTTCTCGCGGGAGCAGGCCAGCATTCAGGCATTGGCTCTGTTGGCTGATGAGGCATCCCCAATGGTCACGGCATTGAGTCTGACCGAAACCCGGGTGTCGCTAATCCGCAAACGTAAACGCGGGGAGATGACCACCGACGAGGTTCGACGGGCTATTGCTGAGTTGGATCGAAGCGTCGACGATGGATCGCTGACCTGTTACCTCATCCAGAGGCGATGTGGACCGAAGCGGTCATCATCGCCGACCGGGTGGCGGTGCATCTGCGCACTCAAGATGCGCTCCATGCGGCCTGCGCGAAGTTGGCGGGTATTGCCTTAGCAACCTTTGACAGCGATTTGGCTGCGGCGGCCCGGGCTGAAGGTGTTTCTGTTAGTCCCTGAACAAGCTCGTTCGTTACGTTGGTAATGGTGAGCATAATTCTTTCGTCTATCCAGTGACTTGATGCTCGCTCCACCACAACCGGGCGCGGGCTTCGTCCCAGGTGTCCGCGAAATGCAGCCGTAACAGTTTGGCGCGCAGATCGCCAGCGGAGCCAGGACGCTTAGTCGGGTCGCGGGCGATGCAGGCGAGGATGATCTCTTCCAAGCCTTCGTGCAGCTCGCGGTCAAGCCGCACCGATGGGGGTTGCGGTCGCTGGTTTCGATGCGCGTCGAGGTCTTCGCCGTTGGGTCCGGGATGCAGCGTGGTGCCGGTGAGCAGCCAATAGCCCAGACAGCCGATGGCGTAGAGATCACTGCGCGCCGTCGCTGGTTCGCCGGCGAGTACTTCGGGCGCGATGTAGCCAGGCGTGCCGACGATGGTGGTCTTGCCGCTGGCCACGGTTGCGGGATCGGGCGTACCGCCGACGGCGACGCCGACGAGGCCGAAATCGAGCACTTTGACGTGGTCAACTTCGGCACCGAGACGACAGAGCATGATGTTGTGCGGCGAGAGATCGCGATGGATCAGGCCGCGCGCGTGCGCTTCCATCAGCGACAAGCAAATCTGTGCCAGAATTGTGGCGACCCGCGCTTCGCTCAGGCGACCGTGTCGACGGACGAGGTGGTCCAGGTCGAGGCCATCCAGTAACTCCATGGCGAAAAATAATTCGCCCGCGTCGCTGACACCAAAGTCGTAGAGCTGTACGGTGTGCGGTGAACGCAGCAAGGCGATGGCGCGTGCTTCGCGTTCGAAGCGGGCATTGAAGGCGGGATCACCGTGCGGACGGCCGGGAATTTTGAGGAATTTCACTGCGGATGAACGCGGCAATAAACGATGCTTGGCGAGCCAGACCTCACCCATACCACCTTGTCCGAGCAGACGCACCAGCGCGTACGATCCCAATTCGCGTACGGCGCGGCGGGCCTCGGCGAGTTGCCCCGTGAGGCGATTGACCATCACCGCTGCGGTGCCGGCGAGACCAGCGCAAAATAACGGCGGCACAAACCAACCGACGAGGGCTTCCGCAGGTACGGCCTCCATGCCGGCAAGTCGGGCGATGAGGTAATCGACCGGTAAGGCCAGGGCGATAGCGACGCCAGTGGTGAGGGCCTGGCGTGGCAAGCAGGGAATAATCAACGGGAACAACACAATCCATACGCACAGTCCCGGCACGCCGTCGTACACGCCGTCGTACACGCCACCGTCCGGGGCTAAAATCACCTCGGTGGCCGCCATCGCTTGGCCAGACAGCCACGCATAGCCGAGTCCCAAACTGATGGCCCTATGGCTGGAGGTCTCCGCGCGTTTCGCGAGCCACCACACGATGCCGGAAACCAGCGCGAGAAAGACGCACAGCCCAGCAAGAATGCCCGCACTGCGCAACGGCGTGCCGACGGTCAGCGGTACCGCGATCGCCAACAACGCTAAAATGAGAAAGCCGCCCAACCCGAGTCCAGCGAGCAGTCGCAAGCGCGCCCGCGCGGTGGTCGCCAGCAGATCGAGCAGATCATTGCTCGGACCGGCCTCCGACTGCACATCGGGGCGCCGCATCTTCGGTGCGGCGCTGGCCGCGCCCACGATGACGGTGGGAGCCTGTTCAGAGGGGGACAACGCCATGCAGTTCTGGAGGTACGGGTGATGGGGCGGGTTGGATGCGGTCGCTGGGGAATCGTACCGGTGTCAGCCATGATGCCACCCCTGCGCTCGATTCCATGCCTCGATCGGCGAACGGTGCATACGACTGCTGCCATGCAGCGAGTATGCGTGATCGGCGCAGGATTCAGCGGTTTGGCGTGTGCGCAGGCCTTGCGTGCCGCCGGGGCTGAGGTGGTGGTCATCGATAAAGGCCGCGCACCCGGCGGTCGCTGTGCGACGCGCTATCTCAGCGATCGCAACCAGCGCTGCGATGTCGGCGCGCAGTTCTGGACCGCGCGCGATCCGGCCTTTGCCGCCGTCACGGCGGAATGGGTGGCGCAAGGCTGGGTCGAATCCTGGGGTGACGGCTTTCGGGTGCTGGGTTCCGAAGGCCTGCGTGAGGGCAGCGACGGCCATGCGCGCTGGCGCGCGGTGGGTGGCATGGCGACGTTCGCGCGTCACTTGGCGACCGACCTGACGGTGCTCGCGCCGCGCACGGTGACGGCGGTGCAGCCGCAGGATAGCGGCTGGTTGGTGACGCATGTCGCTGGCGACGCCATTCGCGGCGAAGCCGCCGGCGTGGCCGAAACCGTGGCGGTCGATGCCGTGGTGCTGACGCAGCCGGTACCGCAAATAGTGACCCTGTTGGCACCCCTCGATGTCGCGATTCCGCCGCCGATCGCCGCCGTGCGCTATGATCCCTGTCTCTATCTCATCGCCGAGCACCCCGATGGCGACGCGGTGTTGCCAGAGCCGGGTGGCCTGCGCATCGAGGACCCCAGCCTCGGCGCAACGTGGCTCGGCAGCGCGCGTCGCCGCGGTCTGCGTCAGACGGGTGAAAGCATCATCCTGCATGCCGACGCCAGCGTGAGCGCAGCCCACTGGGATGCCGTGTCGACGGTACAGACTGGCGAGCTGCTGGAACGCCTCCAGCGTGTGCTCGCGCGGTTGGACACGTCCTGGCAGCCGACTGCAGCCGAAGTCCGGCGCTGGAAATACAGCCGCTGCGTCACCACCGTCGCTGAGCGCACCTGGCAACCGGCACCCGGTTTGTGCTGCGTCGGCGATGCCTTCGGCGGCGCACCGCGGCTGGAGGGCGCGTGGCTGTCCGGCGTGGCCGGCGCGCAGATCCTGACCCGTTGACGCTCCGACCTTGGACCTCGGGCCGCACCCGATAGCGTGCCCGGATATGGAACCGACGCCGCCATTGAAACCGCCGAAGCCTGCGCAGTCTCCGGCGGACGCAAACGCGACGATGGATTCCTTTGATCCGGCCAGCGCGATGACGCAGCTGCCGAGCAACCAGACTGCGCCGACGGCGATCGCTGGTCGCCAGGATGCCACCGCCGCAACGGTGGTGGCCGGCAATCAGGGCACCGCAGCAACCGTGGTTACGGACCAAGCGACCACACCGACCGCGATCACGGTGGGACCCGCCAATGCTCTCGATGCGTTGGTCGGGCGCAGTCTCGGCGGCTGCCGCATTGAAAGTCTACTCGGACGCGGCGGCATGGGCGCGGTATTCAAAGCGCATCAAGAAAGTTTATCACGCTCGGTCGCGCTCAAAGTCATGCTGCCCGGGCGTGACGCTGATCCGCAATTCGCCAGTCGCTTCCAACGCGAGGCGCGCGTGGTCGCCAGTTTAAATCATCCGCACGTGGTCCAGGTCTACGACACCGGGCGCGCTGAAGATGGCATGCTGTATCTGGTCATGGAATTCGTCGATGGCCGCAGCTTGGCGCAGGTCATTCGCGATCAGGGACCGTTGCCGATTCCGGTGGTGTTGGCGCTGATACGCGAAGCTGCTGAGGGTTTGGCAGCGGCGCACGCGAAAGCGCTGGTCCATCGCGACATCAAGCCCGACAACTTGATGATCAGCGCCGATGCGCGGGTCAAAGTGATGGACTTCGGCCTCGCACGACCGACCGAAGGTGGCAGTGGCGATAGTGCGTTGACCATGAGCGGCATGATTCTGGGCACGCCGAATTATATTTCTCCGGAAGCCGCGCGCGGCGAACCAGCGGATATTCGCGCCGATCTCTATAGCTTAGGCGTGACGCTGTGGCAATGCGTGGCGGGTAAGCTGCCGTTCACCGGGCCGACGCCGGTGCAGGTGTTGGTGCAGCACATCGAATCGGCGCCGCCCGATCTCGCGCAAGCGATGCCCAGTTGCCCGCGCTCCGTGTCCGCTTTGTGTCAGCGCCTGCTCGCCAAGCGCGCCGACGAGCGCTACGCCACGCCAGCTGATTTGGTCACCGC
>CAYQAQ010000066.1:0-2462 GCA_964415495.1 uncultured candidatus Brocadiaceae bacterium
TCCGGCCTGTATCAGGATCGCTGGGTGCGTTGCATCGGATCGACGGCACGCTGTGCCTGGATTCCCGACGAGAACGAAATTGAACTGCCGGTTGCGCATGCCGAAGGCCGGTTTCTCGCGCCCGACGCGGTGCTCGATCGCCTCGATGCCGCTGGGCAGTTGTGCCTGCGCTACGCCGTCGGCAGCAACCACAACGGCAGTGCCCGTGACGTCGCCGGTATCTGCGATCCCACCGGCCGCGTCTTCGGCCTGATGCCGCATCCCGAGCGCTTCTTGCGCTGGGAGAACCACCCGCGCTGGACGCGTGAAGCGCGTCGCCCCGAAGGCGATGGCGTGCGCTTCTTCCGCACTGCGGTTGGCCGCGTGGCGAGCATGGCCGTTGGCGTCTGAGCGCATCCGGCGGCGTCTGAGTACATCCGACAACGCAGCCGGGACTGGTACTGGCCAGTCAGCGTCGGCCCATTAGGGTTTCGCATCCGCTGCACCCCGTTCGGAGTCGCTCATGTCCCGTCGTTCGCTCGCTCTCCTCCCCGCCCTCTTCGCAGGCATGCTCGCCGCCGTCGACGTGGCCGAGATCCCGGTGCTCAATCGCACCGAGGTCACCCTACGCAGCCGCACCGATGAGGACGTGGCGTCGAAGGACCTGTGGTACAGCCGTTTCGACGGCACCCAGTGGGGCGCGTGGCAAAAGCACGGCTTGTCCTTCGGTCGCGATGACGCGGTGTTGTGGAGCGTGCCGGAAGGTCGCTGGCGCACCTACGTGCAGTATACCGAAATCGCCGGCCTGCAGGCGGCGGCCCCGGCGCAGGTCGCTGATGCCAGCTTGTTCACCGAATTCGTCATCGACCGCAGCAACCCGACCGTGGCGATTCAATATCCGGCCAGCCAAGCGAAGCTGCGTGGCGGCCACAAGGTCACCGTGCGCTGGACGGTCGAAGATCTCAATCTCACGCCGGATTCGGTCACGATCGAATACGCGCGCGCCGGTGATGGCCGTTTCGAGCCCGTCGCCAAAGGTTTGCCCAGCAGCGGCACCTTCGAATGGCTGGTGCCCACCGACATGACGATCAGCGGTGCGCTGCGCGTGTCGGCGACCGACAAGGCCGGCAACGTCGGCGTCAAGGACAGCACGCAATTGCTGATCGACTCGATTGCGCCCAGTGGTCGCGTTACCGGTCCGACGATTTCCGCCAGCTTGGCCAATGTGCTCAATCTCCAGGTCGCTGACGCCGGACCGGCCGGCTTGGCGAGCGCGCAGATCTGGGTGAGCACCGATAACGGCCAGACCTGGACTGAAGGTCCGGTGATCGAAGCGCCGTATACCTCCGTTAAGTGGAATGCCGAGCGTGATGGCCGCTATCGCTTCGCCGTCGTTGCGGTCGATCAGGCGGGCAATGCCTCGCCGACGCCGCGCGGCGCGAGCGAAGATCAGAGCCTGCTCTTGGTCGACACCACCAAACCCTCGGTCACCTTGGCCCAGGCCAATGGCGTGGTTGAAGCTGAAGGCATGCGCCCGCGCACCGCCTTCAAGCCCGGCGTGCGCACCGCCGTCCAGTTCGACGTCAAGGACGTGGCCCTCGCCGCCGAACCCGTCACCGTCTGGCTGTCGACCACCCCGGGCCGCTGGGAGATCCTGGGCGAGAAGCTGCCCGCCGACGCAGCCTTCCGCTTTGAGATCCCCGCCATCGCCACCCGCACTGCGCGGATCAAGGTTACGGCCGTCGACCAAGCCGGTAATGTCGGCGAAGCGATCGCGCAGCAGACCTTCATCATCGCTACCGAGGTCAAAACGGGTCCGACCGGCCTGGAATAAGGCCTGGTTCGCGAGTTCCAGCGCAGTTCAGCGTCCAGACTTACGGACTTCCGAAGGCCCGAACCCGGGGTAACGTCGGCGCATGGCCGACGCCCCCCCGCCGACCCATCAGCCCTTGCTGGATGGATTGCTCTCACCTGGTGACCTGCGCAAGTTCTCGACCGAGGACTTGGATCAGATCGGTGATGAGATCCGCTATCGTATCAAGGAGACGGTGTCGCGGCACGGCGGGCATCTCGCGTCCAACCTGGGCGTGGTGGAACTGACGCTGGCTCTGCATCGGGTCTTCGACTTTTCGTCGGACCGCTTGTTGTGGGATGTCGGCCATCAGGCCTATGTGCACAAGCTGCTGACCGGTCGCGCGCGCACCTTCCACACCAATCGCCAGCAGGGCGGCATTTCCGGATTTCCTGACCCGAAAGAATCGCCGTTCGACATCGCCAAGGTCGGCCACAGCTCGACCGCGATCTCGACCGGCGTTGGGGTCTCGGAAGGCTACCGCCGCCAAGGCCAACGGCGCAAGACCGTGGTCGTGGTCGGTGATGGTGCGCTCACCGGGGGCATGGCCTTCGAAGGCCTGATCAACGCGGGTGAATTGAAGAGCGACCTGTTGGTTGTGCTCAACGACAACGGCAATTTCATCGACGCC
>CAYQAQ010000066.1:2472-10552 GCA_964415495.1 uncultured candidatus Brocadiaceae bacterium
CGCACCTTGATCGCATCCGCACCGGTCGCATTTACAACCATCTGCGCGAACGGATTCTCAAAATCCTGCGCAAAATGCCGTGGGGTGGCTCGCTGGAGAAAACTGCCGAACATTTGGAATTGGCCGCGCACAAGTTGGTCACACCCGGCTATATTTTCGAAGATCTCGGCTTCCGCTATTTCGGACCCGTTGACGGTCATGATCGTGCGGCCACTGAAGATTTGCTCGCCCGCGTCGCGGAACTGAGCGAGCCGGTGATTCTCCACGTGCTGACCAAAAAGGGCGGCGGCTGGCAGCCGTCGGCGGACGACCCGCTGACGTTTCATGGTCCCAAGGGCTTCGACCTCGACACCGGCGCTTTCCATCCGAAGCCGCCGTCTGGCAAAACGTATTCGCAGATTTTTTCCGAAGCCATGCTCAGCTTGATGGAAGAAGACAGTCGCGTCGTCGGCATCACCGCCGCCATGCCCTCAGGGACGGGTCTGCGCACCGTCGCCAAGGCGATGCCGGATCGCGTGTACGACGTTGGCATCTGCGAGCAGCACAGCTTCGCATTCGTCCAAGGCTTGGCGGTCAGCGGCATGCGCCCGGTGTTGGCGCATTACTCGACGTTTGCCCAGCGCGGTTACGATCAATTGTTCCAAGAGATCGTGGTGCAACGCGATCTCGGCATCGTCGTCACCCTGGATCGCGCGGGTCTGGTCGGCGACGACGGTGAAACGCATCAGGGCCTTTACGATATTTCGTGGAGCCGCTGCTTCCCCGGTTTGGTGCTCCTCGCGCCCAAGGACGGCGTGGAACTCGCCGCCATGCTGCGTTGGGCCCACCACGAACGCTGCGGGGATGAACGCGCCGCCGGTTATCTCATCCGCTATCCGCGCGACGAAGTGCCGTTGGTCGAAGCCTGGTCTGCCGCACCGATCGTCGCTGGTCGTGCCGAAGTGCTGACGCGTGGTGAAGGTCCGTTGATGATCTGGGCCTACGGCGCATCCGTGTATCAAAGCTGGCTGGCGCTGCAGTCGCTCGGTGAGGACGCCGCGCAGGTCACGCTGATCAATGCCCGTTTCTGTAAGCCGTTCGACGCCGATTTGCTCGCCAATTTGGCGGCGACTCATACGCAAGTGCTGACCGTCGAAGATCACGCCCTGCCCGGCGGCTTCGGTGCGACCTTGGCCGAACACGTGGCCGATCGGGGCCTAGGTTTGCGCGTGACACGTCTGGGTGTGCGCGATGAATTGGTCGCTCACGCCAGCCGTCCGCAGCAACTCGCCGATCACGGCATCGATGCCGCCGGTATTGCCGCTGCCATTCGCCGCTGCTTAGGGCTCGACGGCACCGCCTCGATTCCCTTCGTGCGGAAATCGGAAAGTCGCCCGGCATGATGCGGTAACGCGGATAGGCGCCTCTCGACCATCGGTGCTCGCCGATCGTTCTCATTCGTTCTTGTACACCAGACTTCCGGACCCCCGGACTTCCGGACTTCCGGACCTCGACCCCATGCCGCGCGACGCGATTCAGATTATTGATCTCCACAAGGCGCATGGCGCGCAGGTGCTGTTTGACGGTGCGAATGCGGTCATTCGCGATGATCAGCGTTTGGCGGTGGTGGGTCGCAATGGCACCGGTAAGTCGACGCTGTGCCGCATGATCATGGGCCAGGACAAGGCCGACGGCGGCAGCATCGCGACCGCCCGCGGTCTGCGCGTGGCCTATCTCGAACAGAGCGATCCTTTTCGCCCCGATGAAACCGTGCAGGAAGCGCTCGAGCGCTTGTCCGATCGCGAAGGCTGGCGCTGCGCAGAATTGGCGGCGCGCTTCCGCATCGGTCCGGAAATGCTCGATCAGCCGGCGTTGAGCTTGTCGGGCGGCTGGCAGACGCGCACGCGTTTGTGCGCCTTGCTGCTCGGCGAACCGGATCTGCTGATCCTCGACGAGCCCACCAACTATCTCGACCTGCGCACGCAGTTGCTGCTCGAAGGATTCCTGACCAGTTGGAAAGGCGGCTTTCTCGTCGTCAGCCACGATCGCGCCTTTTTGCGCCGCACCTGTAACGGCGTGCTGGTGGTCGCCAACGGCGGCTTGGAAGTCGTCGATGGCGGTATCGATGCCTGGCTCGACGGACGCGCCGAACGGCGTGAACAGGCGCGACGCACCAATGCGAATCTCGCGACCAAGGCCAAGCACCTGCAGGATTTCGTCGACCGCAATCGCGCGCGCGCCTCGTCAGCGACGCAGGCGCAATCCAAGGCCAAGCAGTTGGAACGCCTCAAGGGCGAATTCGTCGAAGAAGAGGCCGACGCTACCGCGGTAGCGATGCGTCTACCCTTGCTTGGCGAACGCCGCCCGGGTGCGGCACTGCGCTGCGCGGATCTGGCCATCGGCTACGGCGAGAACGTGGTCGCCGGTCCGCTCGATCTCGAAGTCGAACGCGGCAGCAAAGTCGCCATTCTTGGCGACAACGGCCAAGGCAAAAGCACCTTGCTGAAAACGTTGGCTGGCGTGCAACCTGCGTTGAGTGGCACCACGCGCTGGGGTCACGCGGTACGGGTCGGCTTTTACCATCAGCACGTCTACGCCGCGATTCCCAACACCGTTACTGTGCAAGGCTGGCTGGAGCACTGCGCGCGCGAAGCGCCCGGTTACACCACCACGCAGCAGGTCTTGGATCTCGCCGGTGCCTTCTTGTTCCGCGGCGACGCGGTGTTGAAAACCGCCGCCGTTTTGTCCGGCGGTGAACGCGCGCGCTTGTGCTTGGCCGGGCTGCTGCTGGGTCGCCACGACGTGCTGCTGCTCGACGAACCCACCAACCATTTGGATGTCGAAACCACCGAAGCGTTGGCTGATGCCCTCGCCGTCTATGACGGCACGGTGCTGTTGGTCAGCCACGATCGCACCTTTGTCAGCCGTCTGGCGTCGATCATTGTCGAATTGCGCGATGGTCGCTGCGCCACGTACACCGATGGCTACGAGGCCTACCTGTGGCGCGTCGAACGCGAATTGCGTGATGAATCCAGCTCGGCACCGGTCGCAACGCCCGTCGCCAAGCCGGCTGCCTCGGTCGCCGGCGTAGACCGTCGTGACAAACGCCGCCAAGTGACCGCCGCCCGCAATCGCCAACGCGATGCGGAAACAATCCTGCGTACCTTGGAAGCGGAACGCGATCGCTTAACTGCCACCATGCAAGCCAATCCGGCGACCACCGCCGCGACCTCGGGTGCGCGGCTCGCCGCTTTGGCGAATGAGATTGCGACCGCAGAAGAAGCATGGCTCGAAGCCGCCGCCGTCGTGGAGCAGCTCGGCGGCTAGCGCCCTGCGTTTTCCGCAGAACTGGAGACACAGGGACGCGGAGAGGGAGCAGTGAGGCTCGGCATCCGACCAAAGAGGTGCGGGCCGGGTATCTCCATTGGTGCCCAGCGCGGTCATCATCATTGCCCGCTTATCTCGTCTCTGCGCATCTTCGCGTCTCTGCGTCTCCTGTGAATTGCGAGTACAGGAGGCGTTGGGGTCAACGACTGATTTCTCAAGGCCCGTCGGTGCGAAACGGCACCATCGGCAGACCCGCCCCATTCACCACATTCACCGCCGGATTGTTGGCCCAGGCATACCGCACCGCGCGTGGTTCCTGCACGGCGTCCGCGCGTACGACCACGGTTTCGTCCGTGATCGTCGCGTGCGCGTGGTGCCACACGCCATCGGGCCCGGCGAGCGCGAAGCCGCGCGGCGCCGCGTCATCGGTGGTGGTCAACCGGATGGCATGGGTGAAATGCAGACGGATGGCGCGATCTTCGACCGTCAGGCGATGATAAACCGGTCCGCTGCCGACGACATCGTGCCCGTAATGCGTGGCGAGCACGCCGAGGGCCAGCCGTCGGCCGACGTCTTGTTTGTTTTTCGGGTGGACGTCGTCCGCTTCCCCGATGTCGATGGCTACCGCCAAGCTCGTGTGGGGATCGGCGGCGACGGTCATCGCCTGTGCTTCGCGCAGGGCTGACCATCCATCCTGGATCGGTTGCTCGACCCGCGGCATGAAGCTCGCGAGTTGCACCACGCCGACATGCAGCGCGTCATTGCGGAAGCGGGTCCGCCAGTCGGCGATCAAGGCTGGCAGCAGACGGCGGTACTGGCTCGGATTGCCCGCATTGGATTCCCCCTGATACCAGATCGCGCCGGCCAACGCAGCGCCGACGACGGGTTCGATCATGCCGTTGGAGAGCACGGTCGGGAAATGCGGATTGTCGCCGATGCGACGAGGCACGGAGCGGAGCGCCTGGGGATCTGTGAGCGTGGGGTGATAGCGCCACGCACCTGCCAAGGACACGTGTTGGCTCGCATCATCCGCCGGACCGATCCACATATCGTCAACCTGGCCATGAAAGCCACCGCTTCCGCCAGTGTCGAGCACGCGGACCGTGATCGTGCGCGTGCCGGCCGTGACCACACCCGCGGGAATGGCATAGCGTCGCCGCATATTCCAATGCTCGCTGCTGCCGACCAGGATGCCATCAATCCACGTCGTGTCGCGATCATCGATCGCTGCCAGGCTCAGGATCAGTTCGCGCTCAGCGAAGGCGGCGGGAATGTCCACGCGTCGTTGAAACCACACGACGCCATCGAATTTGGGCAGGCCGCGTTCTTCCCACAATCCGGGTAATTCCATCATTTCCCAGGCAGAGGCATCGGTGTCGGCACGTTGCCACCCCTCTGCCGTACCTACATCGTGTTTTGTCCACCACGTCTGCAGGCGCTCGGGGTAATCCTCTTCGTCGTGCGCAACCACGGCGGCCAAGGTCTCCAGCGAGCCCGCAAAGTCCTTCAGCGGGATCAAGCCTGCTGCACTGACCCACGTCTGGGCTGGGGTGCCACCCCACGATGCATGGATCAAGCCCACGGGGATGCCGAGTTCCTGTTGGAGGGTGCGGCCGAAATAATAAGCGACGGCGGAAAATCCGTCCCACGATCCGTGGCGTCCGAGGGTCTCGGGGGAACACACCGCCCACGTCAGCGGATTGAGGGCCTGGGGTTCGAGGGCGATCCGTTTCTGGACCCAGCACAGGCGCAGGTGCGGATGATGCGCGGCAGCGATCTCGGCCGTCGCATCGCGACTGGCGCCGACACCTTGTTCCATGTTCGACTGGCCGGAGCACAGCCAGACCTCGCCGATGAGCACGTCGCGCACGGTGACCTCGGCTGGACCGCTTAGGGTCAACTCGTGCGGCCCACCCGCGGCCAGGGCCGGCAATGTCGCCAGCCAGCGCCCATCGGCTTCGGCGACGGCTTCGGCGGTATGGCCCGCCAATGTGACCTGGACTGTCACGCCCGGCGTCGTCCAGCCCCAGACCGAAATCGGGCGATCCCGTTGCAGCACACCATGGTCAGTAAAGAGGGGGTGGAGGAGAGGGCGATCGGCGGCAGCCAGGGCGACGACGAGAGCGCAGTAGCAGAGGAGGATCAAGCGATGCATGGTTGCCCATCAACGGGCTGGGCCCCGCGATGCAACGCGGGAATAGGGTCTTCAGCGGCTGAGGGCGCTACTGGGGCGTAGGAGGCTGCGCGCTGGGCTTGTCCTCTGCCCCCCGTTGCGGATGTTTGAAGGATGAATCAACGTCAGATGGACCGTCGGCTAGGCCACGTTGACGAACGCCTGGACCAGATGGGCGACTTGGTGGCCAAGGCCATCGCCTTGGCGGTCAATGGATTGAATCATCCCCGTCGCGAGCTCGGTACGGACGCTCGTGCCATCGAAGATCAGGTCGATCTGCTTGATGACGCGCTCGAACAGGACTGCCAAAACGTGATGGCGCTCAATGCCCCGGTCGCGCGGGATATGCGGCATCTGATGGTGGCGATGCGCATTACCCTGCTGCTCGAAGATATTGGTGATGAGGCCGAAAGCATCGCCCGTCGCGCTCGTTTCTTGGCGCGAAACGTCGTGGTCGCGCGGCCTGCGGCGTTGCTCGATCTCGCCGATCTCGTTGTCAGCACGTTCACTGAGGCCCGTTCGGTGCTCAAGACCGGTGACCCTGAGACCGCCAAGCGCGTCTTCGCGGGCAAAGTCGTGGCCGGAGAACTCAGCCGCGCCGCCTTTACCGCGTTGGGCGAATCCATTCGCGACGACAGCAGCCATGCCAGCGAGTGGTCGCACCTGCTGCGCGCCACCGAGCGCTTGCGCACGATTCTCGATCGTTGCAAAGAACTGGTCGAAGAAGGATGGTTTCTGCATCACGGCACCAGTCTGCGTCACCATCACGAGAAATTAGCATGAGGCGTTCGTTCATCTCTACCGCTTTCGCATCCACTCTGGCGATGGTGATCGGCATGGCTCCCATCGCAGCAGAAGAACCGCTGATGACCGACGTCCGTTTGCTCATCGGCACTGCGTCGAGTGATTATACGGTCAGCGGCGGTAATGACCATTTCAGCCGCAGCTTCGAAGTTGCCGCGCAATTCTTGTGGTCGGTCGCCGAGATCGCGCCCAGCGGCGCGTGGTTTCTCGGCGCGCAAGGGTCGTTCGCGGATCGCAATGACGGCACTGGCAGCTTTTCGCTGTCGACCTTGACGCTGTCCGGTTTGGCGGGCTATGCGCTGTCGCCCGAAGATATGGATTGGCTGCACGTCGAGCTCGGCGTCATCGGCGGCGTCGGTGGTGCCATCGCGCGATCCCCGGTCAGCGACGATCTCGCCCCGTGGATCGAAGGCGGCGTGCGCGCAGCTGCCGTGGTGACGTGGAAAAAATTGCAGGCTGGCGTCGACGCGGGCTACCGACTGGGCCTTACCCATGCCGATCCGGGCACGGGTTCGGCGGATTATCTGCTGGTGCGCGGCTTGGTGATTGGCGTCAGTTTTGGGTTGAGGATTGAGTGAGTGGCGAGTGCCATGTGGGTTTCCCTTTCCTGGCGATCCTTGCGTAGAACCATAAGGAATATTATGATAAAACTATTTTTTTATTTGATGCCATCGGTTTTCGGCGCCGTGCTGTCACTGATGGCCTCCGAGCCATTTACGCGTGATCTTCTCAGGAATGCTGTAACTTTCGATCTCTCTCGTGGTCTTTACATGGAGTGGATTGCAGAAGAAGTTGATGGAAATGACTTCGAGCAGGCCCGTCTCTGGTATAAGCCGGGAAAAGAAAGAGTTGAAATAGAGGTAGGACGTCGCGAACAGCCTCCATCGCGCCTTTTGTGCGTGTTTGATGGAAGTCGCTCTGCCATTATTGAAATAAGTTCCCGTTCCATGGTAATCGCCAATGGTTATTTGGTGCCGCGAATGCATACGCCGCCTCTGTTGTGGGGCTTGGCTGCTGTTGCCGCGCCGCACGACGTCGTCAATCCAACTGGTGCTCTTTCCCTGATTCTTCTTGAGCGCTTACTTTCCTCTCAAGAGGCACTCTCTGAGTCTATAACTAGTTCAAAACAAGATGATTTAATCACGATCCACAGAGCCCAAGCGTTTGCGGGAAATGGGATATTGACCGTCGAGTCGGCTTGGAGCCATCTGAGGGGAACGATTGCGTTGAAGCGTGTGGTGTCAGTAGGTGCCGATATCCAAGAAAACAATTCCTTCGCTATTGATAAGCACGCTATGCATGGTAAGGAATTCAATTTTCCATGTCCGCTTGTAGCTACGCAGACCATTTCGCTTCCCTATGCAAACGCAAGTTCCACCTGGAAAATTACTGTGAGCGCATGCAGGGCGTTGACCGGGGGGGAGTTTGAGGAGGATGAGAGGTTTGTTATTGATGCAGGCTTGGTCGATACTGTTCGAGAAGTGGTAGTGCAAGGGCCGGTATCGCCATGATCGCAGGGGGATTCTAAAAGGATGCTGTTACATAGAATGCCGCCTGAGAATGCGACTCGGTGAATACGGCGCATAACCCGTTCCGAATTCATGTCAGACGTCGTTGATCTCAGGAGGCATGGATGATTGCGCGATTATGGTGCAATATTTTTCGAAGAGCCAAAGCTGTCTCGAAGGGTAAGCGAATGGTGAGATTGGGCTCGCTATGACCGTTCGAAATACACGCGGTTCTGGCAACCATTGTGGCAACCATGGACATGCACTCATTGGATCGTGTCAACATGAC
>CAYQAQ010000067.1:0-8764 GCA_964415495.1 uncultured candidatus Brocadiaceae bacterium
GCCCTCGACCCGGTGGATGGTCCCACGCGATCTTGCCCGGGCCAACGATGAACTGTTGCCGTTGGCGGATGCCTTGCGTCGCCTGCAACCGCGGTGGCCTGCGTTGTCGGTCGACGTATGGGTGATCCACGGGGATCGGGACGTCCAAGTCCCGATCGGCAACCTTGCCTATATTGAACGCCACGTCCCCGAATCGCGCCTTACCGTGACCCAGCGACGCGAGATGAATCACTTTGTGCCCTGGCGTCATCCGGAGCTGATCGCGTCCGCCATCAACCAGACTCTGGCGCATTTCAGCAAACCGCCCATCGTAGCAAGCCAACAGCCATGACCTCCGACTCGTCCAGACCTGCCGCCGCACGTTTCCTAGTCTGCGCCGGCAGCACGCGCGAAGCCATCGATGAGGTCCGGGATTGGGGCAACATCTTCACTGGTGGCACCGGCTTCGACGTGGCCCGTGCCCTGGCCCGTTATGGCGATGTGGATCTGCTGACCAGCAATGCCGCGCATCGCACTCTGCTTGATGGCGTGGGCGGCGCTATCCGCGCCTTCGCCTTTCGCACCCATGCCGACCTGCTGGCTGGCATAGACGCGCGCATGCAGGTGAGCCGATACGATGCGATATGCATGAGCGCGGCGGTGGCGGATTACACGCCCGATGGGTGCTTCTCGGTTACAGCCCGGTCTCCGGACGGCGACGGCGAGAGCTGGTCGGTGCGCTCCGTCCAGGCCGGCAAGGTTAGCAGCGCGCATGCCACAATTGCCGTGCTCGGACGCCCGACTGAAAAGTTGGTCGACCGCTTCCGCCAGGTCTATGGCTACACCGGCGTGCTGGTGAAATTCAAGCTGGAGGTGGGACTGTCCGCGGTGGAACTGCAACGCGTGGGCGAGGCCAGTCGTCTCGCGAGTGCTGCCGACCTGCTGGTCGCCAACACCCTGGCGATGGTCGAGGGGGATCAGCCCGGTGCGTGGATCCTGGGCGATGGCGCACCCCGCTGGAGCGACCGCAGTGCCTTGGCGACCACCTTGGCCGACCTTCTCGCCCAACGCTTGGCGTTGGGTGACGTGCGCATGCGGGCCGAGCGCGATCCGCTGCTTCACGTCCTGGCGACCCAGTGCCAGGACTTGGCCGACCTGGTGCGGCGCGTTCCGTCCGGCGATTACGCGACCTGCGTCGATGATACCTGCATCGGTGCCCACATCCGTCATGGCATCGATCATCAAAACGCCATCCTCACCGGTCTCAGTACGGGCGTCATCGACTATGAACAACGCTCGCGGGGCTGGGCTGGTGAACGCGATCCGCTGCTCGCCAGCCAGACCCTCGCCGACCTTGCGGTGCAGTGGCAAGGGCTTGGGATCACTGATCTGGCACGTCCGATCCAGGTTCGCTGCCGAATTACCACGCAGCAGCCGCCAATCGTGGTTCCCAGTACAGTAGCCCGCGAGGTGTTGTTTGCCCTGTCGCACGACATCCACCACGCAGCGATCCTAGCGCGACGTTTCGCAGCCCTTGGACTTCAGGTCCCGGCCGGCTTCGGTCTCGCCCCCAGTACGATCACATTCCGCACCGGTGCGGCGGTCGCGACCGCCGTCTGATGCGTGGCCCAGCATGTGCAGCGTGAGTATCCTGCGTCGCGGACCTGGCCACCTGCGCGTAGTCATGAACCGCGACGAACGTCATGGACGCCAGTCGAGCCGTCCCCCGGCGCGACGTTCAGATGCCGATCGGTCGATGGTGGTGACCGTCGATGGCCAGGCTGGTGGGGCCTGGATCGGGGGCAACGCAGCAGGCCTCGTCGTCTGTCTCCTCAACCATACGCCGCTGCCATCGGTGCCAGTCGGTGGACGTCGTTCGCGCGGTGACATCGTTCCGATCCTGCTTGCCCAGGCCGACCCCGCAGCGGCGCAGGTGGCCCTCACACAGCTGCCACTGGCGGATTTCTCCCCCTTTACGGTCTTGCTCGCGACGCCAGTCGCCGATCACCGGCTGCGTTGGGATGGTCGCGTCCTGACCGAGATCGCATCGACCGCCATCGCCACCAGTTCCAGTCTCGGTGATGATCGGGTGGCGGCACCGCGCCAGTTGGCTTGGCGGGCGATCGTCGGTGAGGAACCGTCGTCGGAACGCCAGGATGCCTGGCACGCGAGCCGTCTTGGCGCGGATCCGGCGGCGTGGGTGCTGATGCGGCGTGACGATGCGCGCACGGTGTCGCGCAGCACGGTGACCATGGCGATGTCGCGGATCACCTTGACCGAGGTCCTGTTGGATGACGAAGGGCGTGCCGGTCGTTCACATACCGTGCACCTCGACGCATGACCGCGCGTCTGGCTCTCGCCGGTGGTCTGCTGGTGGGCACGCTGATCAGCGAGGATGCGGCCGCGCTGACGGCGGGATCGCTGGTGGCCAGCGGCACTTTGCCCGTGCTGCTCGCCCTGGGCGCGATCTTTCTCGGCATCTGGCTCGGTGACGCCGCGCTGTTCTGGTGCGGTCGTCGCCTGCGTCCCTGGGCGGCACGCTGGCCGCGTGCGGCGCGCTGGCTAGCGGATCCGCGCGTGGTCCGGGCCGCAGCGTGGCTGGATCGCCGGGCGTGGTATGCGATGGCCGTGACCCGGGTGACGCCGGGAACCCGTCTGCCGACCTATCTCGCGGCGGGACTTAGCGGCATGTCGTGGGGACGCTTTCTCCTCTGCACGGGTGTCGTCGGCTTAGCGTGGACACCGCTCATTCTCGCGATTGGCGCGGGCAGCACCTGGATGGTGCAGGCCTCGGGCTGGTTGCCTGCGGGTCCGGTGTGGCCCTGGCTGCTGGGCCTGATTGCGGGACTGCTCCTCCTCGTCCACGGGCTGCGCACGGTCATTCGGCTGTGGCCACGGCGTCATCATGAATGGTGGCCGGCGTGGATGCTCTATCTGCCGATGATTCCCTGCGGCGTACTGCTGGCAGTGCGCTATCGGTCTTGGCGAGCACCGCTGCTGGCCAATCCCGCGCTGCCCGATTCCGGCATCGTCGGGGAAAGTAAGGCGGCGATCCTCTCCCGTCTGACGGGTGCGCCGGTGCTGCCCTGGTGTCTGTTGCCCTCTGCCCCGCCGGAACAGCGGTACGCTCGGCTTGCACGTTGGATGGCGGCGATCAGCACGACCTGGCCGGTGATCCTCAAGCCCGATGCCGGCGAACGCGGTGCTGGGGTGCGGCTGGTGCGCGATGCGGCTGCCGCCACCGCGGTGCTGGCGGCGCAGCCTGGGCGCCTGCTCGCCCAGGTCTTCCATCCGGGTCCGATCGAGATCGGCATCTTCTGGACCCGACGCCCAGGTCGTCCTGGGCGCATCTTCGCGATCACGAGTAAGCATTTCCCCACCGTTGAGGGCGATGGGCAACGGACCCTGGCGGACCTCATCCGCAACCATCCTCGGCTGGCGTTGCAGGAGACGGTTTTCGCGGCCCGCTGGCAGCAGCGCTGGGACTGGGTTCCCCAGGCTGGCGAATGCGTGCGCCTAGCGCAGGCGGGCAACCATTGCCAGGGCTGCTGCTTCCGCGACGGGGCACATCTGATCACGCCTGCGCTGACGGCCAGTATTGCGCGCTGGATGCACGGAGTCGAAGGACTGCATTTCGGACGCTTCGATGTGCGCGCGCCGAGTCTGGCTGCCGTGCAGGCTGGTCGCGATCTGGGTATCATTGAACTGAATGGCCTGACCAGCGAACCGACCAATCTCTACGATCCGGACCGCTCGCCCTGGTTCGCGTGGCGCATGCTGTTCCGCGCTTGGAATGAGGCCTGGGCCATCGGCACCATGGGGCGCCGACGGGGCTTGGTACCACCGTCCCTGGTCGACGTGTTGCGGCGAGCCCGCCGAGAAGCACAGATTCGGCGTGGCCACTCTACCTTGGCGGATTGAGGGCGGCGTTGGGCTGTTTCTCGTGAGAGGTGGCACCAAACTTTGGCTGGCATTCATGCATCAGGAGCATCCCCGGCGTTGAGTTGGTTTACGGAAACGAAGACCTGCTTTGACCAGGGCGGTTCGTTGATCACACTGCGGCCATGAGCGCGGCAGACCCGTTGTTGCCCACGAATACGGCTGGGGACCACGTCTCGTGGCAATGCGCGCGTCCGCGTGCGCTTGAGCTTCCCTGCTTCCCCTTCGAATGGCGGAACTTCCGCATCGATCTGGCTCGTACGGAGTCCGACCTTCAGGCGGTGTTCCGGCTGCGGCACCAGGTGTTCCTCGCCGAACTCGTCGGTCGCCCGCGCGCTGACCGTCTCGATCAGGATGCCTTCGATGCGGTCTGTGACCATCTGGTGCTGCGCCATGCGTCCAGCGGCGAGTTAGTCGGCACCTGCCGGCTCGCAGCGTCGCAACTGGCCACCCCAAGTTATGCGGCGGGTGAATTCGCGATCGATGGATTGGCCGATTTGCCAGAGATCAAGGTCGAGGTCGGACGTACCTGCCTGACAGCGACCAGCCGCAATACCTTGACCTTGGTGGCGCTTGGCCAGGGGATCGGTGCCTACGCGCGCGCGGTCGGCGCGCGCTGGCTGTTTGGCTGCAGCAGCATCCCGCCAGCGGAACCGCACCGCGTCGCCGCGTTGGCGGCGCGTTTCGCTGCCGAGGGGATGACGGCCGCCTGTGCGGGTATCCGCCCGCTGCCGGAATATCGCGATCTGCAGCTCGCCGCCGCCTTGGCTGCCGGCGTCGAGCCGGCCAGCGACAGCGATTTCTCGGCGCTGGTGCCACCTTTGCTGCGTATCTATCTGCGCGCGGGGGCGGCGGTGTCTGCGGAGCCCGCCTTTGACCGCGACTTCGGTTGCTACGATTTTTTTACCCTGCTGGATCTGCGCGCGCATGACAGTGTTTTCCTCAGCCGTTTCGGTCCTACGTCGTGCTGAGGTTGGGACTGCGTATAGCGCTCCTGCTGATTCTGGTACCTGCATTCGTGCTCACTTCCCGGCGTATCGTCGCCAGTGGCGACCAGTTGGCGATCTGCCGTCGCGCCTGCCGGTGGAGCCGATGGGGCGTGCGCATTCTCGGTTTGCGTGCTGACCATGAGGCTCCGCCGCCACGGGGCGGATTGCCGCGTCTGGTGGTGGCCAACCATACGTCGTGGATCGACCCCTTGCTCTTCGCGGCCCGAGCACCGGCGCTTTTCGTGACCTCGATGGAGGTCTCTGGCGATGCTCTGCTCGGTCGGGTGTGCGCCGCTGCCGGCTGTCTGTTCGTAGATCGACGGCGCCATTCCGGAGCGCGCGACGCGCGCGACCGCATTGCTCAAGCTTTGAGCAGCATCGACGTCGTCGTGTTCCCGGAAGCCACCAGCAGCGACGGTAGCAGTGTCCTTCCGTTCAAGCCGGCTGCTTTCGCTGCAGCCTGTGCCGATGGACGGATCGTGCATCCGGTGGCGATCGCGCATCGATCCTGGGATGACCGGCCACGCATCGACCGACTGCGTGATCGGGTGTGCTGGTACGGCGATATGAGCTTTCTGCCCCACCTGTTCGGGATCATTCGCGCCCGGCACGTGCGGACGCGCTTGCATTGGCTTACCACCATACAGGGGCACGATCGCAAGCTTCTCGCGCAACGCTCGCGGGGGTTGATCGTCGCCGATCTCGCGTCAGCGCACCGATCCTAGAAGCCATTGAGGGACGACAGGATAGCGGTGTTCGATCCACGCCACGGTGGCCTGGAGATCACGGAGTTCGTCCGCTCTCGTCACCAAGGCCAGCAAGGCCGCCGTGGTGAGGGCAAACACCAGGGGAAGGCGATGCGTCATCTCTCGATGACACCATGCGGACCTGCCGTCACAAGGCACAGGTCGACGATCATTCAACCATCTCGCGGAGCGAGCCAGCCATGACCGCACCCATCGTCCTGTTCCTCTGCACGGGGAATTCCTGTCGCAGTCAAATGGCGGAAGGCTGGGCGCGGCATCTGCACGGCGATCAGTTGGTGGCCTACAGTGCGGGGATCATCGCCAAGGGCGTCAATCCCCACGCGGCTGCGGTCATGAGCGAGGTAGGCATCGACCTTGGGACGCATACGTCCAAGACCGTCGCATCGCTGCGCCATATTCCCTTCGACTGGGTGGTCACGGTGTGCGGACATGCCGATGCCACCTGCCCGGTGTGGATTGACCGCGATCGCGTGCTGCATGTCGGTTTCGATGATCCGCCGGAATTGGCGAAGACCGCGCCGACCGTCGCCGTGGCCCTGGAGCATTACCGGCGCGTGCGCGATGAGATTCGGGCCTTCATCGAGGGATTGCCGGATCGCCTCATGGCCAGGGTCGCGGGATCCTGACCATCCCAAATCGTCGCCTCGGGTTTTGATCAAACCCGAGTGGCCCCTCTACAGCCCATGACGTTGCGGGCGATGATCTGGGGATCAGTCCTGTGGGCGGGACTCGCCGGAAGATGGCCGCCCTGGAAGTTGCCGCTGGCATGAATCGATGTCCCACACCGTTTGGTGGAAGGTCAGGAGCATACCTAACCATCGGTGCTCTGGTTTCATGTGCTCGACCATGTCGCCAACACGGCGGAAAAGAGAACTTCGCAGACGCTCCAGTCTGGGGATGAGTTCTTGAGCGGCCTCCAGGGCTTTGCGGTCTTGGGATGGGGCGGGGGTAGGGTGAACGGGTCGTAATCATGCTCACCAACATACGGGCCTGAGGGATTCCGCATGTCAGGGCGAGACGTGAGGCTGGCCGCTTCCCTCGCATAGGTTTGGGCAGCCGCTTTTGCCCTTTCTGTCCGAATTCTGTCAGAGCCAACAAAAAGGGGTCATGGCGAAAGCCATAACCCCTTGGTAACACATGGTGGAGACAAGGGGATTCGAACCCCTGACCTGTTCATTGCGAACGAACCGCTCTACCAACTGAGCTATGTCCCCGTGTGGGTTGCGGACCTTATAGAGCCGTTTCCCCGTTTCCAGTCCCCATCTGGGACGAGACGTGCCTGTTATCGGGTGATGATGGACCGGGTTCCGGCCGGAGCTGGAGGTGGGCCGAGCAGGCGGCGGGACTCGCGCAGGTAGAAGTGGCCGCCGAAGCCGTAGCCATCCTGGTTGGCGGCGTCGGCGAGCAAGCTGGCGGCCTTGGTCTTCTCGCCTTGGGCGATCAGGAGTCGGGCGTGCACGTAGTCGGTCTCGTGGCCGCGGCCGAGGTCGCGGGCGAATTCGAGGGACTCTTGGGCTTCCTCCAGATTGCGTTGCTCGGCCGGCCCTGCGATGAAGGCGAGGGCGGTCAGCCGGTAGGCGTCAGCGTTGAGGTCGTCGTGTTCGAGGATGCTGTCGGCGATGGCGAGGGCGCGTTCCTGATCGCCTGCCCAAATGGCCGCTAAGCCCTGATGGTAGTCATGGGTGAGGTCGCGCAGGCCGAGCTTCTGTCGGCCGCGCGGGGCCGGGCGCTTAGCCAAGGACTCGGTGTAAAGATCGAGTGCTTCCTGGGCCATCTCAGGGTCATTGCGTAAGCGTGCATGGTTGAGCAGGACGCGCGCTTTGCTGGCCTGAGGCAGCCATGCGGTCGGAGCGGCTTTGGCGATGGCTTCGTCTACATAGGTCAGCGCCAGTTTGGGATCGCGACGGTATTCCAACGCCGCGATGGCCGCCGCCATCAGGTCGTCGACGGATTCCGGCTTCAGCGATTCGATGTAGGTTTTGTAGTCGTTGAACAGGTCCTGCGGCGCTCGGCCGAAAGCGGTGCGGAAGTCGTCGATATCCCCGCGGCGCGGATTGATGCGATAGAAGGCATCGAGGTTGCGCCGCAACCTGCCGCGGTCGGCATAGAGCAGGTAGTGGATCAGGCCCCAGCCCTGCGCGTAGTATTCGGCGGTAAAGCCCGCTTGCGGCATGGTCACCAGTTGGTTGAGCGACACCTTGTTCTCTTTGAGTTGATCATGCAGATGCCACAGCCGATCGAAGGGGATGGAATGGATGTCCAACCCACGATCGGTGATGCGGGCGAATTCGAAGAACACCGCCATACCTTCGTTCGACCAAATCGGGATGTCGGCGTAGGTGTTGCGGATGGCGAGGTGGGTGCACTCGTGGAACAAGGTCCCGAGCGTGCGCTCCATGCTGCCGGCCCAGAAGCAGCGGATGCCCATGGAGGTGGGGCGATTGCCGCCCGCACCGCCACGCCAATAGAAGTAGCCGAGGGTGCCGGGGCTCATGGGAATGCCGTCGGCGAGGGACAGCTGAATGCACTGCTTCTGCGTCGCGGTGACCTCGACCGGAATGGGATCATGCTTGGCCGGCTTGAAGATGCGGGTGAGCTGCTCGTAGCACGATTCTAATGAGCGTGCCATTTCTTCGACTTGCGCGGGCGGACAGTTCGAGGTGAAAATGAAATTGTTGGTCTTGAGTTGCCAGGCATTCGCCCAGTCGGCGCGTGCGCGCGACTCTTGGCGGATCTTATTCTGGCGCGCGATCAAACGGGTCCGCTGTGCTGGCGTCAGCCAGCGACCGCGGTGCTCGACCATGCCTTTGGCCTTATAGAGTTCCGGACCACGCATCCAGGTGCCGCGATAGCGTTCATAGCCCAACAGCTGCCGTGCACGCGGATGATCGGGGCTCACGGCCACGGCAGCTTCGAGATGGGTGGTGGCTTCGGCTTCGAGACCGTTCTGACGGCACCAGAGGGCGAGGGTAACCAACGACGCCGCATTGGTCACGCTGCTGCGCTCCAGACGCTCGGCGTACGCGGTGCGCACGGGGTCGTCCTCGGCCGCCGTCAGGGCGATCGTGACCATGAGGGCCAACAGGATAC
>CAYQAQ010000067.1:8774-10547 GCA_964415495.1 uncultured candidatus Brocadiaceae bacterium
TACCAAGGGATTGGAGGAGGCGCAGCATCCCCTTAGTCTGGGGTCAGGGGGACTGAGGCGCAAGTCGTGGTTTTTGCCACCCCGGCCTGCGGCTCAGATTGCCCAGCCTCACCCTGAGGCAGAGCTCGCCAGCTGCTTGATGCCGCCCAGGTCGCGTTTGCCGGTGCCGAGCTTCGGGATCTCAGCGACGTGGCGGATATCAGCCGCTTTGGGGCGCCACAGCGGGGGGAGGTCGTCGAGCCCGCCCAGCCACGTGGTGGCCGTTGCCGGATCACTAGTGGTGAGCACGATCAAGCGTTCGCCCTTGGTCGGATCGGGAATGGCAGCGACCGCGACTTCGACGTCTTCACCGGCCTGCGCCTGTAGCGCGGCTTCAATGTTGTCGAGGGGCACCATCTCGCCGCCGATCTTGGCGAAGCGCGCCAGCCGGCCGGTGATGTAGACGAAGCCATCAGCGTCGACGCGTCCAATGTCGCCGGTGTTGTAGCCCCCGTGAATGAAAGCGGACTCGGTCAGATCAGGCCGGTTGAGGTAGCCATGCATGCGCGCGGCACTGCGCACTACTAACAGACCTTCGCTGCCATGCGGGAGGACCTCGCGCGTTTCGGCATGGACGGTGAAGATGTGGATGCCGGGCAGGGGACGGCCGACGGAACCATCGCGCCCGCGAATCTCGCGCACATCGGGATGCTCGACATCCGGCAGATTGAGCGCGGCCACCGGACTGAGTTCAGTGCAGCCATAGCCTTCGAGCAGATCGGCGCCGTAGCGCTCTTTGAACATGTGTTTCAGTTCGGCGTCGCAGCGCTCGGCGCCGACCACGGCATAGCGCAGATGGCTGAATTGCTCGGGCTCGATGCGGCGCAGCCAGCCGCGTACAAAGGTCGGTGTGCCGAGCAGGAACGTGGCTTTGGATGCCGCCGCCAGTTTTCCCAACGCCCCGCCATCGCGCGGGTCCGGCTGATTGGTGACGCGAATGCCCAGCACCAAACCCAGCCAGGTGCCGGGAATCAGGCCGAAGGAGTGGAACAACGGCAACGGCGACAGGATCACATCCTGCTCCGGCACCAAGTGCATGGCTTCGGCAATGGCATCGCAATTGGCGAGGATCTGCCGATGCGTGAGCTCCACACCTTTCGGTACGCCGGTCGAGCCTGAACTGAAAATAATCGCCGCGACGTCGCCGGGACGACGCGCAGCGAGCCAGCGCGACGGCAGCAGCAGCGTGCGTGCCATGGCCATCACGATGCGCCATTTCGCCAGCTTCGGCAGCAGCGTTTCAATGCGGACCAGACGGGCGGTGAGATTCGGGTCGCCGATCTTGTCGAGATACGGACCCGCGGTGATCACCGTGCGCAGACCGGCCAGATCGCACAACTGCTGCAGCTGCACGGGACCGACGGTGTGATTGAGGTTCACCGCCGTGTGACCGGCAATAGCGCAGGCGACATTGGCGATGGCACCGGCGCGACCGGGCGGCAACAAAATACCGACGCGTTGTTCATCAGCCGCGATGCCCAGCAAGGGCCACACCGCTTGGGCGATGCCGGCCAACTGCAGGGTGGTGATGGTGCCGCCAGCATCCTGCACGGCGATGTGGCGCGGATGGCGCTTGGCTTGGCGGATTAACGCCGTGCCCAATGTGCGGCCATCGCGGTTCGAGCGGACTTGCGCGTCTTCGTAACTGAGATCCATGACGGTGCTCCGGGCGTGGGTGGCATTGGTGGTGGCAGACAATGGCGCGCCCAAACGCAGGGTGACGCGACGCAGGGG
>CAYQAQ010000068.1:0-7030 GCA_964415495.1 uncultured candidatus Brocadiaceae bacterium
TTGAGCCAGATGTCGCTCCACGCCTTCATCGTCAGCAGATCACCGTACCACTGATGCACCAACTCATGGATGACCAGGAAGTCGGCGTCAACATCTTCCTGCACCCGCGTGGCATCGTCGATCAGGACGCGATCGGTGATCGTGGTCAGGGTAGTGTTCTCCATCCCACCCCACAGGAAGCGATGCACGGTGACGTGACCGTAGCGGCTCCACGCGTACGGTACGCCGGTGGTGGCCGACAACCACTCGATGCCAAAACGAGTGGCGCGATAGACGCCAGCCTCGGCTTCGCGACCGCGGGGCAGCCAATGGCACACCGGAATGCTGCGTCCAGCCACCAGGGCATGCTCGCCATCGACGGCAACCAGATCGCCGACCACGACATTGAGCAGATACAGCACATGCGGCTTGGTTTGTTCGTAGACCGTGGTGATCCAGCCGGCATCGCTCGGCGTCGAGGCCACTTGTTCGCCGTTGGCCACTTGTTCGCCATTGGCTAATGCCGCCAACCCGGCGCGATGCGTGATCGCGACGCGATAGGTGCTGAAGTTGTTGGGATCATCGAAACACGGGAACCAGTGATGATGGTCTTCCATCGCGCCTTGGGTCCATGCCATCGCCCGTTCGTTGCGAACGGGATCGGCGTCGACAAAGGTCAGGCCTTTGCACGGTTCGCGGGTGGTAAAGTGCACCGTCAACGCCATGCGCTCGTCACGCAGATGGCCCACCTGGATGCTTAGCCGCTGGTTGACGACGCTGAATGTGAGTGGCTGACCAGCGCAGGTGACGGACGCGACCACCGGGCCGTCGACGTCGAATTCGACCGTTTCGCGCGCGGCATGCGGAAAGAAGACGACGGTGTGGGTGACCGTTCCGGCGACGGTGTGCTCGGCGAGATCGATGCGTACCGCCAGGGCGACGTGTTCGACGCGAAAGCGACGCGGACGAATCCAGTGAGCGGGCGTGTCGGGAGAGGCGAAGTCAGGCATGGGGTCTCTCTGAGACGGGAGACGGGGGACGGGAGACGGGAAGCCGGCTCAATGCACCGAAGAGCGAACCATCTGCTCCCAATCGAGCGCACACGGCAGCGGCGTATCGCCGAGCAGGCCCGCCAAGGTCTCCTCCGGCAGGCGCACTTGCGCACGCACAAGATCGCCGTCGCTGTCCTGAGCTGGCAGCACGCTTTCCATGACCGGAACGCCCAACGACACCCCGGGCCATTCGGGAGCGTTGCTCACCACCGGTGCGGTCAAGAGCTCGCAGGGTTCCGGATAGAGCAGGATGAAAGAGCCATCTGCCAATCGACGAATGATGTGGACGACCCAATCGCCAGAAAGGCACGGCAGATGCAGCAAAACTTCTTCATCCAGACGCAGTCCGCGCAACGCGTAGGTCGGCAGTGGCTCAGCCTTGTTCTTCACGCGTACCGGCGGCAGCGCGATGCCGTAGCCCGTGCCATGCAGATGTGTCCAGGTGCCCGTTGAGATCAGAATCTGGCTGCGACTGGCGGTGGCTTCCAAACGCTGAGCGGTGTTCACGGTGTCGCCGAGCACGGTGTATTCGATGCGCTGCTCATAGCCGATGTTCCCAGCCGTCACCGGGCCAGTGTTGATGCCGAGGCCCTGCGCCAACTGCGCTCCGCCTTCGCGTTGCTGCAAGCTATTGAAACCGATCAGGACATTTTGCATCGCCAGCGCGGCCTGGGCTGCTTGTACGGCGGAATCACCTTTGTCGATGGGCACGCCCCACACCGCCATGATCGCATCGCCCATGAACTTATCGACACTGCCGCCATTGCGCTGAATGCACGGCACCACGCGCTTGAAATAGGCGTTCATCATCTTGATCAACTGGGCCGGATCGAGGGTCTCCGACAGCGCGGTGAAACCGATGATGTCGCTGAACAGGATCGACCCTGTACAGGTCCGGCCACCAACGGCGATGTCCAACTGGCCATCAATGACTTGCTGCACCACCGGACCCGGCAGGAAGCGCATCAGATTGCTCCGGGTGGTGGCTTCCTGCGATACCTTATTGAGCAACAGAGCGTTATTGAGTGCGATCGCCGCCTGCTGACTGACCGCCAGGGCCAATTCCAGATCGGCTTTGGCGAAGGCGCGATGGCGATCGGCGGTATCGAGCTGGAGCAGACCGAGGGTCTCATCACCGACCAGCAAGGGGATCACCATCGCACTGCGGATCTTGAGGCTGACGATCGACATACCCTGATCGAAGTCACCACCCTTGGACGAGTCGAACAGAATCGCCGCCTTGGTCTCAATCGCATGGCGACAGATTGAGGTCGATACGCTGAGATTCTCGGTCACGCCGCCATCGCGGCTGCGCATGGCGCGCGGCTCCAGCTGATGCACATCGCTGCCGGTCATCAGGAAGCCGCGATCCGTTTGCGGGAAGACGTCGAACAGCGTCTCCAAAATGCCGGCGAAGATCTCATCGATCTTGTCGATGTGCACCAAGGTGTTCGATACTTTGATGATGGCGGCCAAGCGTTGGGCCAGCACCTCCGACGATTGGCTCTTCGCAGCGAGGTCGGCGACCGACAGCACGATGCTCTGGCTGAGGTCCTCGTCCTGTTCACGGAAGTCGAAGATTGAGCTGGATCCACTATCGCCCCCGCTGGCACTCTCGCTGTTCTGGTAGCGCAAACGGGTCTCGCCCAGACGCACGACATCGTCCGGCTGCAAGCGGACGGCCGCGGTCAGACGGACGTCGTTGAGGAAGGTACCGTTCGAGGAATTGTTATCCGCGATGGTGACCGACTGGCCGTCGAAGATGAATTTGCAGTGTTGCCGGCTGACATTGGGATCGGGCGTCTCGATGAGACACTCCGGACTGCGTCCTGCGAGCATGGTGCGGTTCACCACCACCACCTGCCCCGCACGGGCACCCGTCAGGAAAACCACTTCATGCATCGTTTCGCATCCTAGAGGCGTGTCTGCCTGCGGAAAGACTTTCACCGCTGAGGGCATAGTGGTGTTGGAAAGTGCGTCTTGCGTCGTTTTGCGTCCGGCGGCTCGTTTCTATGGACTTTTCCAGGGCTGCTGACCGTGCCAGTACCCTTAACCGGAATTTGAGTCCTCCCTCACTTGCGAGGATTGACGCCGGACGAAGCGCCCTCAGACCATCAGGCGCAGCACCAAGCAGGCCGCTGCGGCGACCCAGCCGGCGATGGCGGCGACGAGCAGGATGACGTTCATACCGACCTGAGTTTTCAGCCGGGCTTCCAGGTCGACAATGCGATCCTTTTCGGCCGAGATCACGTTCATGATCTGGCTGCGTGACGTCGGCAACTTGCCGTCGCCAGCCCCGAGGTCGAGCTTCACCAGTTCAAGGTCGGCGATCAGTTCGTCCGCGCTCTGATAGCGATCGATGGGGTCCTTCGACACCATCTTTTTCACCAAGCGCACCTGATCCTTGGGCAGGTCCTTGCGCAGTTTGTCGATGTCCGGAGGTTCGGTGTCGATGTGATCGCGCATCACCTTGCTGCACGAGCCGCGGAACAAAGTGTCACCGGTGAGCATGTGGAACAAGCTGGCACCGAGCGAATAGATGTCGCTGCGCACGTCGAGATTACGCTCGCCGCGTGCTTGCTCCGGACTGATGTAATCCGGCGTGCCGATGGTGGTGCCTTCTTGCATCAGTTCAGCGTCGTACACCGACTGAATAAAGCCGAAGTCACCGAGTTTGACCGTGCCATCCTTGGTCATCATTATGTTGGCGGGCTTGATATCGCGGTGCACGATATTATTGGCGCTGAGATACTTAAGCGCTTGGCCGACCTGGACGATGATGTCGATGGTCTTTTCCAAGGGCAGGCTACCCTCGTGGCGGATCAGGTCTTCGACCGTGACGCCATCAATGTATTCCATCGAGAAGTAGTATTTGCCCTGATACTTGCCGACATCGTAGACCTGGATCAGATTGACGTGCGACAGCTTGCCCGCGGCGCGTGCTTCGAGCAGGAAGCGCTTGCGGAATTCCTCGTCATCGGCCCATTTCGGGTGCAGGATCTTCAGGGCCACCGTGCGGTGCATGGTGAGCTGTTCGGCCAGGTAGACCTCGCCCATGCCGCCTTCGCCGATGCGACGGACCAGCTTGTAGCCAGCGATCTGCTTTTTGGCCAGCAACCCGCCTTCGGACTTGGCGCGCTCATCACGGATAATGCGACGCATGGCCTTGGCTAGGCGTTCGGCGGTCTGTTCGTCGACCCAGCTGTGGCTGACCAAGACCTCGGCTAGGCTCTTGCCGTTCTGTTTGACCTCGTCCATCGCCTGGTCGAATTGGTCCGGCGTGATCAGCCGGCCTTCGATAGCCAGCTGCCCGTAGCGGAAATCCTCGTCGACTTCGGCAGTAGCATCGTTCACGTCGACCAGCCTCGTTCCTGTGTGTCAGTCCGCAATTGGTCACCCCTGCACGCGTTGTGCTCAGAACGACCAGTGACTTGAGAGTCAAATATAGGCCGGTTATCCCCGCCGACCAAGACGGACCCAAGCCGCTGCCCAGCCTGTGGCTATATCTGTACCACCCACTCCCCCGAGCGATTCACCCACTGTCCAGCCCTGTGCCCCAGCCACTTGCCAGACCATGCAGGCCGCCCAAGGTACACGAGGCGGAGAACGCATGAGCGAGCGCTACTTAAAATCCCATGAATGGGCCCGCCTCGACGGGGATACCGTGGTCATCGGCCTCTCACCCTTCGCTACGGGCGAAGTCGGCGAGGTCATCCACATCGAATTGCCCCAGATGGGATCAACGATCAATCGCGGCACCCCCTGCGCCGAAATCGAATCGGTCAAGTCGGTCAACGATTTTTACAGCCCGGTCGATGGCATCGTGATCGCCGTCAACGACGCGCTGACCACCACGCCAGAACTGCTGAATCAAGACGCGCTCAACGCGGGCTGGTTCGCCCGCGTCAAGCCGCTGACCGCTGATCCGCTCGACGGCTTGCTGTCCAAGGACGCCTACGAGGCCCAGATCCGCGCGTGAGCGCTCACCGCGTCGGTTTGGGCTATGACATCCATCGCCTGGAACCCGGCGAGGGCATCGTCTGCGCCGGCGTCTACGTGCCCTGTCCGTATCGAGTGATCGCGCACAGCGACGGCGATGTCGTGCTGCATGCGCTCTGCGACGCGCTCCTCGGTGCGGTGGCAGCTGGTGATCTCGGCGAACACTTCCCTGATACCGACCCTGCGCATCGCGGTCGTGATTCCGCCGCCTTCGTCGCTGCCGTGCTGGCCCTGCCGGCTCTGCGCGGCTGGCGTGTGGTCAACTGCGACATCAACATCATCGCGCAGGCGCCACGCTTAGGCGCGCACAAACCCGCTATGCGCGCGCGCGTCGCTGAGTTGCTGGACATTTCACTCGACGCGGTGGGCCTCAAGGCGCGCACCAATGAAGAATGCGACGCGGTGGGCGAAAAGCGGGCGGTCGTGGCCCAAGTGGTAGTTTTGCTTCAAAAGCCTTAAATCATGTGGCCTTAGGATTAGGGCGCACCAGCCTTAGTAAGACGGCAGCGTCGGAAGCCCCCTCCTCTCGTGCTTTTCTAAAGAAAGACGAGGGCCATCAGTCAATGGCCCAAAAAGGTTATCCCATTTAATATGTGCGGCGCAAAACGAATACATGGCCTGTGGCACCAGTGGTCCCTCTGCCGGGCATCAGCAAGAGAATAAGCAGCGCAGAAAAGATAAAAATGCGCGGCTTCTTAACGAAACGGAATCTCTACGCCGCATCGCAACTTTTAAGGCAAATTTTTTAGAGCGCCGTTTCTCGACGTTCGCTTTATAAAAAGCATGTTGACGCGACCCCGGACCCAGGGCACGAAAAAACCCCGACACTTGCGTGCCGGGGTGGGTGTTCCCGCCCAGGTGTGGGCTGGGCGGGGTCTCGCCTTCACCGGGGTCCACGATATTGGCGATCGCGAAGGGCTGATGAAGACGGCGTGAGGCTTAGGGTCGGGCGAGCTTTTCGGCGGTGCTCAGCATGCGCAGGTTGAGCGCCTGCAGCTCTTCGGCATCGGCCAGGATGCGCAGATTCTTGGTGGGCAACGCGTTGTAGCCGGGAATGTGGCTATCGAGGATGTCGCGCACGCGCTTGAAATAGGCGATGGCGGTGCGCAGAGCGGCGGCATCGGGAGGCGTGTCGGCGGTGGTTGGTTTGCCCTGACGATACGCGATAACGCCTTCCTCGAAAAGATCCTGAGCCTGGGCAAATCCCTTTTCATGCCATTCCTGCGTGGTGTTGCGGGCGGTAAGGTCTTCGACCGGAGTCGCTGAAGATGAAGGATCGGCGGCGTGCTCAGCCGGCGGCCGTTTGAGCCAGGCTTCGGCTTTGAGCAGCAACTCCTCCGTCGTCTCATACGCCGTGCGGGCAGCAGTTTTGGCGCCGTCGACATAGGGCTTGGCTTCTTGGCGACCAATGCCCCACCAGGTGCGATCGAAGACGCGGAAGGTCCATTCACCGTCGCGGCGATGATTGGCCCAGGCCGCGAAGACCAATACCCCGATACCGAGCAACAGCGCTAAACCAACGATAGTGCGCAGCATCCGGGCGAATAATGACGGCCGGGTCTTCACGGTAACAGATTCGGTCATGGCAGAACTCCGGGGAGAACGCCACCAGCCGGGGCGGCTGGTTCGGCGGCGCGTAGCGCGGTGTCGAGGGCTTCGCTGAGGCGCTTGGCGGTCGCTTCGGGCGTGGTGCCGAGGAGATCGACGGCGGCAATGCGGCCGTCGGCACCAATCAACACCAAGGACGGAATGCCGTTGATGTGGAAGGCCTTTTCGAGTTCGCCATCCCAGCCCAGCAATTCACCCACGACCGGATAGGTCATGCCGTGGCGACGCAGAAAATCCGGCAGCATGGGCACCGTTTCCCGCATATCGAGGCTCACGCCGATGGTGACCAACCCACGCGCGGCGTAGCGTTTGGAGATCGCGACGACCACGGGCGCGACGGCCTCACAGGGCTGACACCAGGTGGCGAAGTAATCGAGCAATACCACCGACCC
>CAYQAQ010000068.1:7040-10458 GCA_964415495.1 uncultured candidatus Brocadiaceae bacterium
GCAAGATCAATCACGCCCTCGACACCGTCAATGCGCTTCGCCGTCCACGGCGGCGCGGTCTGTCCGATCAGTTGCTGGCCAGCGGTGAGTGCGGAACTGGCAACTTGGGCCAAGGCCGGATCGCCCGCGTGCGTATGGAGCCACGCCTTGATTGCCTCGGTATCGGGTTCCGGGCGCTCCATGGCCATCAGGCGCAGGACGTAGATTGGAACGCGCACGTCGGGCTCGCGATCCTTGAGCAACCGCAAGGCCTCGTCATAGCGGGCGAGAGCTTGTGCTTGGCGTTCCTGGCCGAGGTCGCGGGCAGCTTCCGCCGTGAGTGCGCGCACGCGCACCGCCAAAGGCGGCTCGCCCGCGGGCCAGGCGCCGGCCAGCGGTGCCGGCAACGTATCCGGAGCCTCCGCGGCCAGGACCGCTTGCTGCCACGCCGCGATCCACAACAAAGCAGCCGCTTCACGCGCTTCCGCGAGAACCGCCGTATCCGCGACCAACGCGGCAGCGACCGTCTGCGCGTGATCGATGACGCCGGCGGTCAGCCACGCTTCGGCCAGGGCCTGCCGCAGCACCATGACATCGGCGGCGGAGAGACCGAGGTCTTCCTCGACCAATTCCGCAATCGCTTCCGCGCGCTTGGTACTGCCGTGCATGGACATTTCGACGTCGTCGAGTCCGGCGTCGATTTCGGCCAGCAATTCGGTCGCACTTTGCGCCCAGACGCTCGCGACCAGCATCAGCACCACCCACACGCGCACCGCACCGAGCGCTCGTGATCGCAACCGAGCACGGGCAGGGAGCGAAGACAAAGCGGCGTCGATCATGGCCGCATACTGGGGGAATCGACGGCGCAGGGAATCCTGGATCTGGCTGCGCTCCACACGATCGGCCGTCATTGCCGCAGACGATGAATCAATGCGATCGACGCCGTGTGCAGCGCACCGTTGCTCAGCACCGCGTGGCCGGCGCGCAGATCGCGACCGCCGGCGAGATCGCTGAAACGACCGCCGGCTTCTTCGACGATGAGGCTGGAGGCCGCGATGTCCCACACCTGCAAGCCGGGCTCAACGCAGACGTCGAGGCGACCACTAGCCACGAGCATGTGCAGGTACGCATCGCCACCGCCCCGTTGTTCAGCGGTGCAGCCGCTGAACGCCTGGAACAGCGATTCCAAACCGTGCTGCCGGAACATTTCGTAGGTGTAATAGCCGAAGCCCGCCTGCGCGAGCTCACTCACCGTGCTCACGGCGATGGGCTGACCGTTGCAGCGGGCACCGCCGCCGCGCACCGCTTCGTACCACTCCCCCAAGGCAGGAAAGCCGACCGCGCTGGCGATGACCCGCTCGGCCACGCCCGTGCCTTCAACGCAGGCGACTAGCACGGACCACAGCGGAATGCCGCGCACGAAATTGCGCGTGCCATCAATGGGGTCGACAATCCAGGTGCGGCCGCTGCCGGGGCCGGATTGGCCATCCAAACGGGTAGCCGTGCCGGTTTCTTCCCCTAACCAGGCGTCATCGGGACACGCAGCAGCGATAGCTGCACGGGCTGCCGCTTCCGCCGAACGATCGGCGATCGTCACCGGGCTGGCGTCGGCTTTGCCCTCAACCACCAGATCAGCGCGGCGAAACCATGGCATCGCCGCAGCACCCGCAGCGCGAGCTGCCACTTGGGCAAGGGCCCCCGCCTGCCACCATGTCGAACGTACGGACATCGCACCCTCCGCGGTGCCCACCATGCGGTCTGGGCTGAGCCTTCCAAGAGCCTGGCCGTTGGCCGATGTCCCGTTTCCCGCTCACGAGATCTGCAGGAATGACCATGACCCGCGCGCGCGACTCCCACGACGGAACCTCCACTGCCGTGGACAATGACCTCATTGAGGGGTATGACACCGTTACGATGGGAAGTGAGTCCATTGCCGTCGGGACTGAATGCTTCGGCTACCGCTTCACCGCCGTACTGGGTCGGGGTGGCATGGGCACCGTCTATCGTGCCACTCAGCTCAGTCTGAATCGGGAAGTGGCAGTCAAAGTCCTGCACAGCGCCCGCATTCGCAATCAAGAGCAGGTCGATCGCTTCCTCGCCGAAGCGCGTTCAGCCGGCCGCCTCAATCATCCCAATCTGGTCGCCGTTCATGATGCGCATGCCGATCCGCAACGCGGCTGGTACTGCTACTCGATGGAGCTGGTCACCGGCACCACGCTCAGCCGCTTGCTGAAAGATCGTGGTCCCTTGGCGCGCCCCACCGCACTGCATCTGCTGTATCAAGTGGCCAAAGCCTTGGGCTATGCGCACAAACACGGCTTGGTGCACCGCGACGTCAAACCCGACAACATTTTGGTGACCGCGCAAGGTACCGCGAAATTGGCCGATTTGGGCCTCGTCCGCGATCGTCTGGAAGGATTAACCAACTCCAGCTCCAGTGCTCGCCGCCTGACCATCGTCGGCACACCGGAATACAGCGCGCCGGAACAAAGCCGCAATCCCGACCGCGCTTCAGCAGCAAGCGACTGCTACAGCTTGGGCGCGGTGTTCTATACCATGCTGGTCGGCAAGCCGCCGTTCTCGGGTGAGACGGTGATCGATCTCATCGTTCGCGTCGCCACCGAAGCGCCCATTTTGCCTACGACTCTCAGTCCTGATTGCCGCGCCTTGTTGGAGATCCTGCTCGCCAAAGATCCCGAGGATCGCTACGCCACCGGCGAGGAACTGGCAGGTGCCCTTGAGGCGATCGCTAAAGGCCGCGAGGTCCCCCTGCCCTTGTCGCGTGTGGGCGAACAGGACGAAACCGAAGGCTCAATGACCAGCGTCGATGCCGAACCGGTCGAGACCCCCGGCCGCGTCGTGCGTCGACGCGTGGTCCGTCGCCGCCGGTAATCCGCGTCATTCCCGGCGCTGACTGTCGATGAGAATCGTCACCGGCCCGTCGTTCACCAACGACACCTGCATGTCGGCCCCAAAGCGCCCGCTGCCGACCGGGCGCCCAGCGTCATGAGCAAGCTGAGCGACGAAGGACAGGTACTGACGCTGCGCTTGCTCTGGCGGTGCTGCGGCGGTGAAGGCGGGCCGGTTGCCCGCGGCGGTGGCCGCAAACAGGGTGAACTGACTGACCACGATCAGTCCGCCGTCGCTATCGACGACCGAGCGGTTCATTTTCCCCGCGTCATCCGGGAAGATGCGTAAGCGCGCGATCTTGCCCGCCAACCACGTGATATCGGCGTCGCTGTCGTGCGGGCCGACCCCGAGCAGGATCAACAGCCCACGCCCGATGCGGGCGATGTCCTCGCTCGCCACCACCACGGCGGCTTCTTGAACACGTTGAATGACCGCTCGCATGTGCTCTCATCGCATCGCACGGCCCAAACATGCAACGTACACTCCTGGGATCGCCGACATAATTATCCCCGTCTCGGTATGACCGGCG
>CAYQAQ010000069.1:0-10194 GCA_964415495.1 uncultured candidatus Brocadiaceae bacterium
CCCATGAACAGGCCGTCTTCATGACAACGCGGCAATTCAATACGCCGTCCATTGTCGCGACGGACCACGGTGACGCTTTCGGTATCGCGCCGCCAGACGCGAATTTCGAAGCTGCCATCGGCGTCACGGTGCAGACCCAACACGGCGAAGGGATCACGCACGCGGGCCTCGCGCAGAGCCTGGACCACCGGTTCGCTCAGCGGCACCGCGTCACCCGTCGGTGCCGAGTTCCAGGATTTCCTGGAGCGCATCGAGATTATCCAGCAAGGCCGCGCAGCCCTTGGCCACGCACTTCATCGGATCAGCGGCAATACGCACCGGCAGGCCGGTCTCTTGCGCGATGAGCTGGGCCAAGCCACGCAGCTGCGAGGTGCCACCCGCCATGGTGATGCCGCGTTCCATAAGATCGCTGGCGAGTTCGGGCTGGGTGCGCTCGAGCACCATCTTGATCGAGTTGACGATCGACGTCACCGGCTGGCGCAACGCCTCAAGCACTTCGCTCGACGAGATCTCGATCGCACGCGGCATGCCGGTGCGAATATCGCGACCTTTGATTTCCAGGCGCGTCTCTTCGGCCATCGGCAACGCGCAGCCGATGGTGAGTTTGACATGTTCGGCGGTATTTTCGCCGATGACCACGTTGTATTCGTTCTTGAGATATTTGATGATGACCTGATCGAGTTCGTCGCCGCCAACGCGCACGGATTCAGACGCGACCATGCCGGCCATCGAGATGACGCCGACCTCGGTCGTGCCGCCGCCGATGTCGACGATCATCGAGCCGATCGGCTCGGCCACGGGCAGCCCGGCACCGATCGCCGCCGCCATCGGTTCGGGGATGAGAAACACCCGCGAGGCCCCGGCGTTCATGGCGCTGTTGGTGACCGCGCGCTTTTCCACTTCATTGATGCCCGAGGGCACCGCGATAACCACACGCGGCTTGAAGGGGCCACGCCGGCCATGCGCCTTGTTAATGAAGTAGCGCAACATCGCTTCGGTGATCTCAAAGTCGGCAATGACGCCGTCCTTCATCGGCCGGATGACCGAGATGTTGCCAGGGTTCTTGCCGAGCATGACCTTGGCCATGTCGCCGACCGCTTGGCCGTCCATCATCACCTGCTTGGTGCCCCGACGCACCGCCACCACGCTGGGTTCCGAGATCACCACACCGCGCCCCTGAACGGCAACGAGGGTGTTCGCCGTCCCCAGGTCGATCCCGAGGTCGGAGGTAAACATGGTCATTAAGCGGTCGAGCAAGCCCATGGGATTCCCTGGTTTAGGTCGGCGCGCGGGCTTCGCAATGATGCCGCCTTCCAACCGTTTGCCACCAGACTTCCGGACTTCCGGACTCCCGGACTCCCGGACCGGGGCAATGAGCCAATTTGCGCTTTGAACGAACCTGAGGTAAGCTGATAAAGTGCCTGGCAGGGACGCCGATCGCACGAGGAGTCGCTTCATGACCAGCATCGTCCCCGCCTCAGTTCGCAGCCGCCGCCACGCGGGTGCCCTTCAGGTGACCATCACCCGCGATGGGCGCTACAACGCCATTGACCGTGCGACCTTGCGCGGTCTGGTGCGCTCCTTGGCAAGAGAACGCGCACGCGGTGGCGTGCTCGTGCTTTCCGGTGCCGGCGACCTGTTCTCGGTCGGGCCCGACATTGCCGAGCTCGCCATGATCGGTGCCGACGAGGCCGCCGAGTTCAGCCGACTGGCGCACGAAGTGGTCGCCGCTCTCGAATCTTGGCCAGCTCCGACGGTCGCGTGGTTGCAGAGCTACGCTCTCGGCAGCGCGCTCGAACTGGCGCTCGCCTGCGACGTGCTGGTCGGCAGTCAAGATGTGCGCCTCGGCCTACCTGGACTCGCTTGGGCCATGGTGCCGTGCATGGGCGGCCTGCGCCGCTTGTCGCAGCGCATCAGCGCCGAGCACGCCACGCGGCTGTTCCTCAGCGGCGATGTCGTCGATGGCCGCCAAGCCGTGAGCATGCGCCTGCTCGACCGTCTCGCTGCGGAAAGCAGCGACCTCGACCGCCTGGTGCGCGAACTGGGCGAATACAGTCCCAGCGCCGTGCACGCCATCCGCAGCCTACGCCTAGAGCGTCTCGGCCCGCAAGACGCCGAAGCGGAAGTCGCGTTGTTCGCCCAGCCGTTCACCACCGGTGAATGCCAGCGGCGTTTGCGCGGGCTGCTTTACGGTTGAAGCAGCTCACAGACTTTCACAGGAGACACGGAGACGCGGAGAATCCGCAAGAGGCGAGCCTGCCTGCCACTCTCTGTCTTCCTCCGCGTCTCCGTGTCTCCTGTGAAATCATCCAACGAAAAACCCCGGACGCATACGCATCCGGGGTCATTTCTTATCGGCAGATGCCGACGGTCTCAGCCGAGGGCGGCTTTAGCCTGTTCAACGATCTTGGTGAACGCGTCCGGCTGGTGGATCGCCAGCTCGGAGAGCTGCTTGCGATCCAGACGGATGTCGGCCTTCTGCAGACCCGCGATGAGGCGGCTGTAGGAGAGGCCGGCGGCGCGGCTGGCGATGTTGATACGGGTGATCCACAGGCTGCGGTAGTCACGCTTCTTCAGCTTGCGGCCGACGAAGGCGTTGGCCTCGGCGCGCATGACCGCTTCCGTGGCCACGGTGTACATGCTGTGGCGACCGCCGCGGAAACCCTTGGCGCGGTCGAGCAAACGCTTCTTGGACTGGTGACGGGCGGCGCCGTTGGTGGCACGCATGGGAACTGCTTTCTGTTCAAGCCCGGCAACCGTTGGCGGCCGGGGAGGTCACGGGGACCTACTTGGTGGATTGAGACGTGAAACTGGTGATGGTCGCGTGAGCGACTCAGACCTGACGATCGGCCTTGGCGATGTACTTCGGGCCATCCTTGCGGCTGGGCACGCCTTCGCCGAGGGCGATGCGGGCCTTGCGCACGTAACCGACGGTGTCGGTGGTGGTCTTCTTGGTCAGATTGCGCATGCGCTTGGGGCTGCGTTCGGCCAGCAAGTGGCGGACGCCGCACTGTGTGCGCAGGATCTTACCCTTCTTGGTCAGGCGCCAGCGGCTGAGCGAGCTCTTGTGGGACTTCATCTTGGGCATGGGACGGTCTCGTTGGGGAGGGCGGGATAGTATGGCCGGTCCCGCCGGTGCAAGTTGGTTTCGGGCATGGGGAAGCCAGGAAGAAGCGAGCGCTCCAGGTTTTCCGCCGTGTGGGGGAGCGAGTCCCTGACGCGGAATGGCCCGCGTACGCGAAAGGTTAAGCTATCATATTAGTCAATTGGTTCATGGATGGAAGGTAAGGCTCCATGCCCATCTCGAATGGCAGCCCAGCCTTGGCCGCTGGTGAAGGGTTCAACCGCGGCCTTACCCCAGACCGTGATGGGCTGATGAGCGTGGATCGGAAGCTGCCGATCGAGCGCGCGTATGCCGCGCTCACTCGTCGCTCTCATCCCACCACTTGCGCGCCAGATCGGCGATCACCTGCGCCTGCTGCCAACGATCGCTTTCCTCACGTAGCACGCCGTCCGGACCAGGGATCTCACGCGCATAGCCGTTGCCTGCGGGCAGCAATTCCGGCGCCACCACCAGGATGTCACCGGGCACCGCACGAGCGCGGAAAGCGCGGAAGACCCGGGTCCACATCAGGCGATAATGCTGGAACCAGTGCTGATCCCGATCGCGTTCGGGATCGACCGGTACCTGCATGCAGCCACCGGTGCCGATGCGCCCGTGCAGCATGCCGATACGAGCGAAGACGGCCGCGATGCGGTCCAGGCGCGGACCGAGCGGAGCACCGCCGTAGCGCAATTCCTGACCGGTATACCAATGCGAGAGATCGCCGGTGAACGCCAGATCCGGGTGTCGCTCCAACAGGCGCAGCGTCCGCCATTGGTCCTGGGTCATGGTAGCACGGTGGGTCTCGACGAAGATCGGCAGATGGTGACGTTCGCTGGCCGCGAGGATGGCGTCGGCCAGCGCATCCATCTCGGCATCGCTTTCGAAACCCCAACCGACGTGCAGCGTCACGGCTTGGTGACCCACGGCAGCGGCCTGCGCGGCCAGCGGTTCGACCTCGTTCGGGAGGTTGACGCGTCCACCAGCGGTGGTCTCGAAACCATGGCGCTGCGCCAGCGCTGCATCACAGCCGACCAAGCCGCTGAATCCCGCCGCACGGATGGCCGCGAACCATGCTGCGGTTTCAGGCTCATGGGTGAATGAGCTGTCGAACGGCAATGAGGCGACACAGCAGGTGGCCAGATCCAGGCGCAAGCGCGGCGGCGCCGCGCTGCCGTCATTGATCGCACTCGGGATGGCCATCATTCGCCCTGCTGTGCGCGATCGGACAAGTGGGCGACCGGCCCGGTGCAGAAGCGCTCCGTTTCGCGCAGCAGGTGCCAGGTCTGATCATCGGTATTGAGCCAGCGCGTGTCGTGATGGTAGAATTGCACAGCGTAGCCTACGCGGGCCTGATCCGTGCGATTCGGACCCGAGCCATGCACGGTCAAACGGTGGAAGATGCAGGTATCGCCGGGTTCCATCTCGACGTCGACCCAAGAGGTCGGCGTCGCTACCGTACGGCGATGCCCGGGACATTCCTCCGACGCCACGGCCTCCACCGTACCCGAGACATGCGAGCGGGGAACGATGCGCAGGCAGCCATTGGCCTCCCGGATCGGCACCAGTGCCGTCCAGCAGTTCACGCCGATGGCGGCGCCGGGTCCATCGAGGCGGGTATAATTATTATCCTGATGGAAAGTGAAGGCGCCTTGGCCAGGTCCCTTCACGGCAGTGAACGGCAGATAAACGTGTCCGGGTCCGCCGAGAAAGGCCTCTGCCATGCGGCGCAGATGGGTGCTGTTCACCCAACCATCGAGGTAACCGCCAGCGAGGTACTCCCGCGCTTGGGCCAGATAGGAATCCGGCAGATTACGCGCGGCCAGGACTTCCAAGATCTCGGCCTGCAGCGGTTGAATGCAGTCTGGGCGGGTGACACCCTTGATCACCAGCCAGCCTTCGCGCTGAAAATGCGCGCGCTGCTCGTCGGTGACCTGGATCAAATGAGCGCAATCGTCAACATGGCGGGAAAGGATGCGAGCGGGTGTGGTGGTCGTAGACATGGTCGGCTCCTGCCCCACTATGGAGCCTACGTGCTTGGATGGGCATGGATCGTTGCGCGAGTATTTGCATTTTTCGCTCACTGTACTTCTCGCTGATTGCCGGCCTCAGCGCACCTCGATCAGCTTCGCCTGCGACCATCGGACCTTGACCTTGGCAGCGTAGGCAGCGTCCGGGCTATGCTGGCCGAGCAGAATGAGCAAGATGGTGTAGAGCATGGCGATTCCTGAGAGATGCAGGGTCCCGTGACGGCATCCACTCAGGAATGAGGCGGAGCGAAACACAACGCCATGAACGGGAACTGCGTGAATGCATCACCTGACACGGAGCGCGTCCTATGCCAAATCAGATGGTTGCGACTCCGGAGCCGAGAATTGCCGAATAGATGCATTTCACCGGATTTCTCTGGATCTTGTCCCGCACCGGGGAGTAAATATTGAACGATGGCAGACCCATGCGTCCTGCAGGACGGACGGCGAGCGAGTCCGGAACAGTCGGAATAAGTTCAGTCAGAACAGAGCGTAAAGTGCCTATAGGTCGCGGCCTGTCCGACCACGCGTTCGGCATCGTCCTGCACATTCCACAATATGATTTCATCGACCCGGAAGCGCTGGCCATCTGCACGCACACGGATGGCGTCATGCAGGCGCACCACTCCGTGAGCGAGACCTCCCTGTATCTGCACGTCGCGCCGGGCGCGCTCTTCCGGCGGCGCCGACAAGCGCGATGGCAAACCGATGAACTCGTTCCACGCATAACCCCACACGCACTGCGCAGCGCGATTCGCGTAGACGAAACACGGATCTGCGGCGCAGCGGTGACTGACCACCACTGCGTCGGCATCATACAATCGCTGCGGATCCTGCGCCGGCACCAGATCGGTACCGGTCATGCGCTGGTAGCTGCGACAAAGCCACCCAATCCACTGGCGGATTTCCGGTGTGTCCCAGGGTGCGTTCACGCGCCGATCACCTCCACTCACCAGACCGTCAACAGAATGGCAAGACAGCTCTGGGGAAAGATGCCTGGGCGTGCCGCATTCACGGCACCATCACCGGCGCCGGCGGGGGCGCGGCAGCAGGCGCATCCGCACCGACCTGACGGGCGATCGCCTGCACGGCGCGGTAGGCGTCGAGGGTGGCCCGCAGTGTGGGTTCACCGGGCTCTGCGGCGATCGCGCGTTCTTGTTCCGCAATAGCCTGATCGACCAGACCCAGCGCGTAGAGCAGACGGGCATGGGTATCGATAAATGCCGCATTATCGTCTTCCTGCTGCATGGCATGACCGATGAAGGCGAGCGCATGATCGAGATGGCGATACGCAAGATCAGAGTCGATAGCCTGTTCCCAGGCCAACCGATTGGCCAGCATCGGGCTCAGACGATCGACGGGCACGGCGGCCAGGACCGCGCGTACCGCCTCCGCGTCGCTTTCATGTTTGGCGATGGCGATGCTCAAACGGATCGCGCGCTCATGGACCGGATCGAGGGCCAGGATCTGGGCGATCACGCCCTTGGCGCGCGGCAGATCGGGAGAGCGACCGGTCAACGCCTGCTCCAGATCCTGTTCGGCCGCCGCCACCTGCTTCAGGTGGCCCACGTTGAGCTTACCGCTCAACGCTGCCGTCAGTACCGACTCCAAGCCCATGGGATGACCGGTCCACAACACGATGCCTTCACCACTGACCAACACGGCATGCGGAATGCCCTGCACGCCGTCCATCCACGCCCGATACGTCGCCGCATCAGCGATGCCAACCCGGTAATTCATGGTCGCACCCTGATCATCGACGAAAGATGTCACCGTTGCGACATCTTCATCACTGAGACCGATGACCTGAATCTCAGGGTGCGCTTCCTGCATGGCGGTCAGATGCGGAATCGTGGTCAAACACGGTCCGCACCACGTCGCCCAGAATTCGACCACGCTCAGAGAACCGCTGTCGAGGGGCTTGACGGGCTCACCCTTCACCAAGGTCACCCCGGCCAACGGCGGCGCAGGCGACCCAATATCCAGCGCGGCGAGCGCGGTTGCGGAGCACAATAGGACGAGCAAGGGAAATGAGCGCATGCGCCACAGGTTAAGGACATCTGCGCCGGTGCGAGGACGAAGGTCCCGCATCCTCAACGGAGATCACACCCGTCACGCCACCGTCACCACTTCGCCATATTCCGGCGCATGCGCGGGAACCTTGAGGCGTTCCTGCACCAGGGTCGCAAACGCTGGGGCCACATGGCGTCCGCCGTGAATGACGATGACACGGCTTGGCGATCGCGGCGATGCGGCCAACCACGCCACACATTCATCACGATCGGCATGGCCCGAGCAGCCTTGCAACTGTGCAACGCGCAAACGCACGGCGCGATCGCGATTGAACAAGCGCACGTAGTCCGCGCCATCGACGATCTGACGACCTAACGTGCCATGCGCTTGATAACCGGTGAACAGAATGCAGGAATTCGGATCCTCAAGATGCTGTTGCAAGTGGTGCTTGATCCGCCCGCCGTTGCACATGCCTGATCCCGCAATGATCACGGCCGGACCAGCAATATCGTTAATCGCTTTCGATTCCTCGGCGCTGCGACACAAACGCAAGGAGTCGAATGAGAACGGTGTATCGCCATGTCGTAATCGACGCCGCGTGTCGGCATCGAGGGCATCCTCATGACGCGCGAATTCCGCGAGCACATCGACCGCCATCGGACTATCGAGAAAGACCGGCACCGCCGGCAAGCGACCTGCGGTGTGCAGGTTGTCGAGATGCCAAATAATTTCCTGGGCGCGTTCGATGGCGAAGGTCGGCAGCAGAACTTTACCGCCTGCAGCCACGGCGGTGCCCACGACCTCGGCGAGCTGGCCGGCGACATCGGCGTCCGGCGCATGCAGGCGGTCGCCGTAGGTCGATTCGACCACTATCGCATCGGCCTCGGGCGGGTCGGCAGGATCAGGGACAATCGGGCGATTTTTGCGGCCAAGATCGCCCGAAAACACCACCCGTTTGCCGCCAGCTTCGACGAGGATGATGCCTGCACCTAAAATATGACCGGCCGGCAGCCAAGTCGCCCAGGCTTGGGGACCAATGGGTTGGCGCGTGCCGAAACTGACCACCCGCAGACGACTGGCGACGCGCTCGGCGTCGAGCGGTTCATACAAGGCGCGCGCCGGTCCGTGTTTTCCGCCACGCCGCCCCTCGCGGGCATGGCGGCGCTGCTTATACGCCGCATCTTCCACCTGCAGCCGAGCGCTATCGGCGAGCAGAATCAGCACCAACGCCGCGGTGGCGGCCGTGCAGAGGATCGGCCCACGAAAACCATCGCGCACCAGCACCGGCAGATAGCCGCTGTGATCCAGATGGGCATGGGTCAGCAGCACCGCATCGATGGACGCGGGTGACACCGGAAAGGGCTCCCAGTTGCGACCCAGGAATTCGCGCTCCTGGTACAAGCCGCAATCGACCAGGATGCGCAAACCATCGGCGTCAATGAGATGGCGGGAGCCAGTAACCGTACGGGCGGCGCCTAGGGGCGTGATCGTCAAGGCCATGGATGCCAGCGTGGCAATGAACGTGCCGATCGGCCAATTGACTAATGGAGTGCGAATTTGGCCGGCTTGCGGACACACCACACAGCGTCGTCCCTTCAACCGGTGTGCTGCTCTTTTTCCTCGCATTCCGTTCACATGCGCTAGTGTTCCCAGCGTCGTGGCTGACGCCCTAGGTCAGCCTCTCTTCGGGACGCGAGTGGCGTCCCACCTACAGGATGCATCGCATCCTACGGGCATTCAGCCCGTTGTTATCCCCGAGGTCCCCTTGGAACTCTACGTCGGCAATCTCCCCTGGTCCATCAAGGACGAGGAACTCACTGAACTCTTCGCCGCTCACGGCACCGTGGTGCGCGCAAAGGTCATCACGGATCGTGATACCGGTCGCTCGCGCGGCTTCGGTTTCATCACCATGGGAAGCGCGGATGAAGGCAATGCTGCCATCAACGCGCTCAATGGTCTGGACTGCAGCGGTCGCCCGCTCACCGTCCGCGCTTCCGAAGAACGCCCCCGCGGTCCCCGTCCTGAAGGCGGCGGCGGCGGTGGCCAGCGCCGTGACTTCGGCGGTGGTCGTGGCGGCGGCGGCGGCGGCGGTGGTGACCGCGGTCCGCGGCGCGAATACGGCGGCGGCGGTGATCGCCCCCGTCGCGATAATCGCGACTACTGATCCGTCCTGATTCTGACGTATCCCCAACGCCGTCGGCTCACGCCGACGGCGTTGGTGTTTGGAAAATCCAGGATTCGTACCCTCCTCTTTCTTGTGGTGATGCCCATGCTGCTGACGGCCGCCGATTTCCATGTCACTCCGGATGGCGATGAGCCGCCGATGGCCTGACGCCCACGACCGCGTGGCGCATGGCCGAGCGCGCAGGGAAAACCCGCTGGAATGGTCGTCCAAGATCGCCACGTGCGCGGCGTGCACCACGTCGCCAATCGCATTCTGGTGGGCGACGGGCATGCCCTGGTGCGCAGCACGCATGTCTTGGGTGCGGACACCCTGCACTTCGTCGGCAATGCCGTAGGTGCCTTACCCGGCGGCATGCAGCTGCAAATCGCCAACACCGCGAGCACCGTTCACGAATGGTTTGCGGCCCACGATGCGGCGGGCAAAGGGCAAGATGCCACCGCGGCGCTCCCGAGCGGCGATGCGGCATTGGACTGGTCGGCCTGGCGCGCGCACCGCGTGGTGCTGCCGCAGCCGGTCGCGGGCGCCGTCGCCGGTCTAGACGTCTTCGGCGGCAGTCTGGCCGCGCCAGCGGTGACGACCGGGGCGCTGGCACGCGACTGACCACGCTTTCCTCGCGCCTGCGCGCCCCATGCTGTCGCCATGGGCACTGTCCTTCCCGCCATCGATCCGACTTTGGCCGCGTGGATCGGCGAACAGCAGATGTTCTTCATCGCCAGCGCCCCGCGCAGCGATGACGGCCACCTCAATTGTAGTCCACGGGGTGCGGATACGTTCCGCATCCTGAGTCCGCTCTCGGTGATGTGGGGCGATCGCACCGGCAGCGGCATTGAAACCATCAGCCATCTGCAGGAAAATGGCCGCAT
>CAYQAQ010000070.1:0-2130 GCA_964415495.1 uncultured candidatus Brocadiaceae bacterium
GCGCCAGGGCGAGGCCACCGCCTTGCTCGCGCTGACACGCATCGAGGCCCGCTCCGATCGCCGCTGGTTGCTGGTGCGGGCGTTGAGCCGAGACCACGCCAAACCGTGTGCGCTCCACCTTGGATCTGAAACCGTGGTGGAAGGTCGCTCCGCATTGCTGCGGCAATGCGCGCAGGCGCAGGCCGTGCAGCCGGCCGGCAATGGTGTGTTGGTCGAATTGGCTGCGAGCGAGCGCTTCGTCGGCTGGAAGCATCGCGAATTTCGCCAAGTCCTCGCGTGGTTGGTGGCTGACCTGCAGGCACGCAATGCGGGCTTCGTCGTCCTCGTTGCGCCGCGCGCAGCGGCACCGGTCGATGATGAGCTGGAACCGCTGCGTGCTCACGTGCATGATGTCGCCAATGCGTATCGCTGCCGCGTGGTCGATCCGCGCGCCTTGCGCGATGAGCGTTGTTGGCTCATCGCGCCCAATGTCCTCGGCACGACATTGAACGCCGAAGGCCAAGCCGAACGCGGTCGTCAACTTGCACCCTGGCTGGGCCTCTAATGCGTTGTGAATGCTTTCACACGGATCTGCCGACCTTGATCGCGGCGTTGACCGATGTCGATCTCGTCAGCCGTTGGCAGGATGCGGCCGCTGCCGAGTTGCCACGCTTGGCCGACCGCCGTTTAGCCGAGCATATCCGAGCCCTCGACGCCATCGCAGCACGTATCCGTAGCGAAGGCATCGACATGGTGGCTCAGCATGATCCGTCTGCCGCCGATGCGTGGCTGACCGACGCCGTGGCAGTGGCTACGTGGAATCACTGGGAGCTCCCCGTGCAGTCGCTTGGTGAACGGGAGCTTGCCGTCGAGGGCATTCCGCGCGGCTTGATCGCCGCCGACCGCAGCCGCGAAGGCGCTGGTCTGTGGGTCATCGACGATGCGACTATCGCCCTCGCCCGCTGGCGCGAAGCACCCCGTGAGGAGCCCTCGCCCGAACACCTCTGAGACCGCGGGCCACTGGCCCGCCTCGAGCAATCCCGCTCATTCCTGGTGTTGAGATGCTGGGCGCTGGTCTGTTCACCGACGTACGGCGCCAAACGGATATTCCAACGTCGCACAGTATCCCACCACGGTCGGCCTTAGACCGGCGGAATACCGTCTTGATGGTCATCGGCGAAAGCGAAGAGCCCGAGACCGAGTTGGTGCTGATTGGATAAGCACTTGGTCGACAACGACATCGAGCGCACCTGCGCGATGCTGGGCAAGAGCATCGCTGCGAGAACGGCGATGATCGCGATCACGACCAGCAGCTCGATAAGAGCAAAGCCTCGGTGAGATCGGGCATCCATGCCGTCATACTCGGCCTGCGCAAGCCGCTCATCACCACGCAGTTGGTGATCGCGATGGTATATCGGTGCGGTCAGGCGTGGCCGGTCTTGATCATCGGCGGCGTTTTCGGAGCAATGGGCTGCACGATGCGCCGGCGGGCCGGCGTCAGTCGCTCTAAGAGCGCCGGCGACGGCTGGAAGCCGTGTCGGCTGGCACCCCAGCTGACGCCATAGCGATAGACGCAGATGCGGCGATGGCCGGGATTCACGCGGGCAGCCGCGCCGTGCATGATCGCATCGACGAAGATGACCGCGTCACCAGCGCGCAATTGGACCTCGATCGCCCCCGTGACGCCATCGACCGAAGTCATCTCGCCGGAACGCTTCATGCGGAAGCGTTCGATGTCGGGATGGTCGAAATTCGCCTTATGGCTGGCGGGCACCACCATGGTCGCGCCGTCGCCGGGGCCGATGTCGTTCAGTGCCACCAGCACGTTGACTTGACTGCAATGGAAGCGTTGGTTCTTCACGGAGAATTGCGTGCGCATGGTGCCGGCTTGACCACCGGAATGCAGACCGATGGCTTCTCCCGGCTTGCGAATATTGGCAAAGCATTCGTCGATGAAGAGCGGGCCATGATGATAATCAAAGGTGCCCTCGCCGCCGACAAAGGTCCGAATGCGTTCGATCCACGCCGGATGGTCGATCAGGCGTTCGCCATTCACGGTTTCGCGCTGCATCAGCTCGGCAATCGCCAGCAGGCGGGCCTTGGCGGCGTTCGGATCGCCGAGCATGCCGCGTTCATGGGTCAGGGTCGCAT
>CAYQAQ010000070.1:2140-2790 GCA_964415495.1 uncultured candidatus Brocadiaceae bacterium
CGTAAATCTGTTGGAGATTGAGCCCCTCGCGACCGCCGTAATCGTGACCCTGCACCCAGCCGGCCCAGGCATCTTTGCCGAGATGCTGGAGCGAGTCGACGATGGCATTGCAGCCAGCGAGCTCGTGCTGTTCCAAGGCCCCGCGCACGATGATGAAGCCGTTGAGATCGAAGAGGAAGATCTCCATGGCACTGGGAACGGTGGCACCGGGGTAGAGGGGAACAGTGTCCATGGTCGGCATTTCAGGGTGGATCCATGCAGTGTGCCAATCATATGGCCATTGAATAGGTAAATTTCGGTGCAAGATAGGGTTTAATGTTGCACAGGCAGATATGTCGTGGCTATCGTCAGACCATCTTCCTGCCTGGCTGCGCACCGACCCCTGATTCGGTTTTGCATGTCGATGTGCTGGGACGCCTGTGCGGCACCAAATTTTTCGACCTGCATAAGGTTTCGGCTCGGTATGTGGTCCACGTCGTGCAGTCAGGGCGTGGCGAGGTATGCTATGATGGCGTGCGCCACGAGGTCGGTGCTGGAGATGCCTTCTGCTTTTACCCCGGCGACCGCATCCATTATCGCGAAGACCGCCGCAATCCCTGGCGCTATACGTGGTTCGGCCTGCTGGGTCCGGTTGTTGGCGCGCGCTTGGA
>CAYQAQ010000070.1:2800-9235 GCA_964415495.1 uncultured candidatus Brocadiaceae bacterium
GTTCGCATGTCACCACCCGGTCCGGCATTGGGGCGCCTCGACGCCGAGCGTTCGCCACGCTTCCACGCGCGTGCGGATGAGGCGCGGCCACACCTCGGCGATCGGCTCGGAGAACGCGCTGCCGATGGTTGACGCCGGGTCGCGTTCGTCCGACGGCACGCCCCCGTGGGCGAGGATGAGCATCCGGCGTCGCCAGTCGCGCCACGCGGCGGTGCGCGGACCGCAGGTGTGGCAACGATTCGATGTCATCGAGGCCGCCTTCGCCACCGAGCAACATGGTCCGTGCTGGGCCAGCGCGATCGCGTGGGAACTGCTCGACCTGCTGCATGATCACGAAGGTGCGGTGGCCGCGCGTGATCCGGTGGCGGCCTTGGCAGCCATCGTCGAAAGCGGTTATGATCGCGGCGTGTGTATCGAAGACCTCGCGCGCGATCTCGGTATCGATCGCAGCACGCTCTTCCGCCGCTTTCGCGCCACGTACGGCTGTTCACCGCGCGAATGGCTGATGCAAGTGCGCTTGGAGCGAGCGAGAGATCTGCTGTTGCGCGGCGAACTCACCGTGGCCGAGGTCGCCAGCCGCAGTGGCTTTCACGACGCGCGCGGCTTTGCCCGCGCCTTTCACGTCCGCTACGGCTCGACGCCGGGTGTGTTGCGGCGTCAGCGGAAGCTGAGCGTGAAATAACCGACGGTGTCTTCATCGCCGTCGAGTTGACGCGCGAAGCCGATGCCGGGTTGCAGCCGGATGCCGTAGAACTCCCACTCATCGTGGATTTCCATGCCCACCGATTCATAAACGCGACCATCGCCGAAGAACTGATCGGTCGAGACCTCGGCCGCATCGTAGAAGAACTCCAGCGCCACCTGACGGTGGACCCACGGCGAGGACCCGTAGCCGTGGAACGGACGCCAAATCGGGAAACGGTAGGCGACGCTGCCACCGATGAGCCAGGTGCCGACCGCTTCGATGTCGTAATACCCGCGCGGTAATCCCAGTCCGAGGATGCCTCCGACCGAAAAGCTGCCTTGCAGGGTCTCATCGCCGAAGCTGCGACCGAGTTGGCCGCTGACGCGCAATTGATGGCCGCCGCGCGGCCACACCGACCAGGCCACATCGCCCAGGCCGATGACGCGGGTCTGTTCCAGATCGCCGCCGAATCCGCTGCGGCGTACCTGCACGGCGGCATCGATGCCTTGCTCCCGCGCAAAGCTGGTCGGAAAGAGCCGCGAATCGCCGTAACCGACCACGCCTTCGAGGTACCGCTCATCGCCGGTGAACAGGCCGCCGGTAATGATGGTGGCGTCTTCGTATTCTTCCGCACCGCGGGTCGACGTGCGCCAAGCCGCGATGCCTGCCGTGGCATAGGCGAAGAGCCGTCGGCGATCACCGACCAGCCCGCGTCCGGCAAAGACCTCCGCGGCGCTGAGACGCTCGACGTAATCGTGATCAGTGCCGACGGTATCGAGCAAAAGGTTGCTGTAGGTGCGTTCGCTCTGCCAGCCGGTGACGCCGATTTCCAGTGGCCAGCCGCTATACAGCCAGGTCAGCTGACCAACCGGCTCATGGCCACTCGGGCCAATACCTGCGCTGGCCGCGAGCTGATGCGTCATCAGCGGATCCGCAGCGTAAGCAAAGAGGCCAAAGCCGCCATCCGGCGCCGCGAGTGTCGTCGGCGTCCAGAATTGCGGACGGATGCGCGTCAGCCCGCGATACGGGCTGCTGCTCGTCACCGCAGCCGGTTCGCCAACCTCCAGGCTGCGCTCCGGTGCTGGAGTACCGGCGACGGGTGCGGGCCAGCTCGCGGGAATTTGCGGGATCGTGCCCGGCCACGTCGCGGGATCATTGCGGATGATGGCCAGGTACGGTCCATCGTGGTCATGCGCGACCAAGGCGAGCCGCGTGCCATCGGGGCTGGGCACACAGGCGATGATCGCACCGAGCGTATGGGTGACGGCGACCGGTTCACCGCCGCTGGCGGGAATGGCGTAGGCATTGGCCACGCCGCTGACATCGGAACAGAAGAACAGCTGGGTGCCATCCGGCGACCAAACCGGATGCAGGATGCGACCGCGCACCTGGACCAAGACGGTGCGTTGAGTCAGATCCGCGAAGGGTGCCAGTATCAGACGTGAGCCAGCGGCATCGGTCTCGACCCAGGCCAGACGCCCGGCGGCCGCATCCAAGGTCGGTGACCATGGGCGACCGCTGCTCGGCAGCGTCTGCCACTCGACCGCGTCGACGCTGGGCCCGAACAGGCGGCGGGTGATCGCGGTCCGCGCGTGCACCAGGGCCTGCTGCCCGCCGGGCTGCAATTGCACCGCGACGACATCGACCTGTCCGGCGCGCACGCGCGCATCCGGTTGTAGCAGACGCTCGCCATGAAGAGGCACGATGCGTGAATCGATGATCAGCTCGACGTGCGAGCGCGCCCAGGCCCACAACGCGGAGGGGGTTTCCGCGCGGACATACACCTCTTCACCAGCGGCGCGGACCTCGCCGCGCGCGAAGGCGTCCCACCCACTACGCACCGCGCGCCCAGCACCGTCGACGATGACCAGACGGGGACGGTCCCACGGATCGTGCAGTGCCGCTAACAAGCGCCCGTCACGTGTCCACGCGGGAGCGCTGACCACGGTGTCGATCTTGGTCAATCGGGTGGTGGTCGTGACCGGCTGCGCACGCAGGGTCGCGAGATGCGCCCGTTGTTCCTGCAGGAGGTCATTGCGCGCCTGTGCCAGCAAATGGGTGTGATCGGCACCGAGCAGCGCGGTGGTGCCACCGTCGAAGGCGAATGCCCAGCGTCGCGCGTGGGCATCGACCAGTTGCCAGGCGTTGGCGCGCTGGCCGTGCACGCCTTCAAGCCAGCGGAAATAGGCGAGGCCGTAGGTATACGCTGACGATCCGAAGGGCCAGCGGACCTGGCTCAGCTTCCAGTCGCCAACCGGGGGAATCCTCCCAGCGGCGGCATCCATGCGCCACACGGCATGCACCAGGGGATCGCGTCCGCGACCACCCCAGGCACTGTCCGCAGGTGCGTACACGGTTTCCGCCCACTGCGCTAAACCTTCGTGCCACAACGTCGGCATGGTGACATGCGCCGGTGTCGACAGATAAAACACCAGCAAGCTGGCGAGATCATGCGGCAGCACGCGGCCGAAGATGCGCTCCAAGACGCCCCGGAAGCCGGAATTGCGATCATTGCTGAGATGATGCGCCAATTCATGGATCAACGTGCGTTCGATGTGATCGCTGCCATCGAAGATGGTCGAGCTCGGTGCCGCCGGCGCGAGCAGGACCTGGATCAAGGGCCGTGGAATCACGGTTGAGAAGCCGTTATGATCGTCGGCTTCATCGCTGAATAACAGATCCAAACGCTCCGTGATCGGTCGACCAGCCGCACGTGCCATGGCGGCGTAGATGGCATCCGCACGCTGCACCAGCGGCGTCAGTTCAGCCGCTTGCGCACTGGGCACGAAAGCGCGCACATGCGGCGTACGCACCTCGGTATAGCGATCACCCGGTTTAATGTACGGCTCAGCCGCCCCGCACACCGCCACGGACAAGGCGAGCATAACCATACCTTGGACCCCAGCTATCCACCCGGACAACGGAGACGCAGGACGCAGGACGCAGGACGCAGGACGATTCACAGATCAAAAAACCAGCATACCGTACGCACCAAGATCATATTGCCGCCAAGCTTGCCGACGGTGACCAGTTTCTTGCGCGCCAGCAGGCGATCCCGCAACTTGGTGCGGAAGGTCCAGGTCGCCCAGGCCATCAGGAAAGCCAGGATCGGTGCCACGATCATCCCCAGCAGCGTCAGTGCGAGCCAGCCGGTATGCGACCACATGCTGGCGTGCAGAAAGGGAATGCCGCTGGCCGTCTGGGCGAGACCGTCGAAGGCATTGCCGAATGGAATGGCTACCGGCAAGAGCGCCAGCGACAGCAATTTCCCCAGGCCCATGAAGATAAAGAACGCGGCGAGATGGCAATTCAACACGATCGCGAGGAACACCAGGATCCAACCGAGCGGGGCAGGGCCATAGCCGCTTGGCCACAAAGGAAGGAATCCCACCAGCGTGCCGAGCAACACACCTAGAAAGACCTGCCACGGCGCGGCGGCGGAGTTGAAGATCTTGAAGAACTTCTTGATCAGCTTGAGGATGAAATACATACGGCTGTCCCTTATTTCCCGAGCACGTTGCGGAGACGGTCGGTGGTCCGTTGCAATTCTGGATTGGCTTCCAGCTGCTTGGCGGCCTCTTCGGCGGCTCTGCGTGTCGCCTCTTCTTTCACCGCATCCTTGGCGGCGTCGGCAAGACTGCCCTTGATCAGCTCATCGACTCCACTGTCGGTTATGCGCGGATTGCGCAAGCTGCCGCCGAAACGAATGGGCCACGTCAGTGGTCGACCACCGAGTCGACTGGTGACCTGATGCAGTTGCTGGGCCGTCCTATCGTCAGCAGGCGGCACGAAGTCGAAGCCGCTGATAGCGCTGGTCAGGCCGCCGTCTAAGGCTGCTGCCGACCACGTGGCGCTCAGATCGATGTCCGTGGTGCCGCTCGGTTGATAGCGCGCCAAGGCGTCGCCGGACAATTTCGGGTCCGCCAGTGCTGCGACCGGGACGGCGTTGGCGGTCAGGGTCAGGGAACCATCGTCACCAGGCAGGCGCTTCAGATCGAGCACCACCGGTCCGGTGCCGACCGTGGTCAGCTCGGCGCGCAGCGTCATGTGCTCATCGTCGAGTTGGATAACGCAGACATTGCTGCCATTGAGCGAAAACGCCGCAATCTCGAAGACGCTGGCATCAGGGAGTTTGACGCCGGCCCCAGTAAGTTCCAAATGACGGATGAGCACTCGCGGACCGTGACCGGGCGGCAGATCGGGCTCGTAGCGCCGTGAGTCTTCCCACGACGGATCACGCTTGGCTACCGGCGGCTTCTTCTTTTGGGCATCGGGATCCTTGCGTGCTTCTTTGGCCGCGCGGTCGCGTTCATCCCACCAGCGATAGGCGCGCTGCAGATAGTCGAACCAATCGACGGTGCTCCAGTCGATGCCCTCGCCCGATTCATCGGGTGGCGTCATGGGCACGGTGCCATCGCCGCGGCGGCGGAAGTCGCCGCTGACCCCGGTGGCGATGAGCGAATCGATGATGACGTCGCCGCCGAGCATGCCGAGCAGACCAAGATCGATCTCCAGCGTGGTGGCGGCCAACACCGTCCGCGTTTCACCCTCGTAGGTTTCGCTCAGGTCGAGGTCGTCAGCGCGCAGCTTGCCGTTGAACAGCTTGAGGTCCCACCGCGTCTGCGGACCGATCTCCAGGCCCCTATTGGTAAGCGTGCTTTCGATCTGCCGGATCAGCCACGGTTCGATGACCCATGGCGCCGACAGCCAGCCGCCGAGCACCAGCAGGACGAGCAGGATAATGCCTGATGGTCGCAAGATGCCGGGCTTCTTCGCCGGCTTGCCAGCAGCCGGTGGCACGTCGGCAGTTGGCGTAGAGGGAGGAGGGGGCGGCGCAGGGGGGGCGTCGGACATGGCAGCGCAGCATCCTCACAGGTGCTGCGAAGGGAATGCCTGTTTGGTTGAAGGTGGCGAGCCTCGCGCGGCAAGTCTACCGCGCTCATGCGACCACAGACCCGCATCCCAGTTACGCCATCACCATATTCGGCACCGTGTTGCGTTTATCGCAACGCGGGCAGGGCATTTCGTCACCCGCCAGGCGGTGGGCGATCGAGAACCAGGTGCCGCAGTGACTACAGGGAATCGCCTCGGGCGGATCGTCGACATCAGCGACACGGGTCGGCCCCTTGGGCGGGGCTTCTTCATCGCCACCCAGATCGAGATCGAGCCCATCGTCATCGCCAGCCGCCGCCTGGCGCTCGCCGACGTGGAAGGTGATGCGGGCTTGGCCGCACTTGATGATGTCGCGTTCGACCAGCGCTTTGCGTCCTTGAACCTTGTCGCGGTTGACCCAGGTGCCGTTGCTGGAGCCGAGGTCTTCGACGTACCACGTACCGTCTTCTTCGCGTAGGAAGGCGCAATGCTCGCGGGAAATCGAGGTGATCTTGATCGGAATACCGGTGCGGGACGAACGCCCCAGCACCATGCGCGCGTCAGCCAGATCGTGGAAGGTGTGGCCATCGGTATTCTTGATGCGGATCGTCAGGTAGGCCATGACTGGTACCGTACGTGGTCGCGTTCGAGCGCCTAGCCCCACCCTTGTGGGCGATTCCCACACCGGCAGCCGGGGGTTGGCAGCAGGGTCACGGGTCCATAATGCCCCGCCTGTCGGAGGTTCTGTGGAATCCATTCTCACCGCCAAAGCCATGAACGCGTGGAGCGACGCGCAGCATCGTGCTGGCCACCGCATCGCCTTCGTCCCCACCATGGGCGCCCTGCATGAAGGCCATCACGATGCTGCGCGTCGCTCC
>CAYQAQ010000070.1:9245-10152 GCA_964415495.1 uncultured candidatus Brocadiaceae bacterium
AGGCCATCTGAGCCTGATGCGCCTGGCCCAGGAGAAGGCCGACGTCGTGGTGGCGTCGATCTTCGTCAACCCGACCCAGTTCGATCGGCCGGAAGATCTTGAACGCTACCCCGTCAGCCTCGAAGCCGATCTCGACCTGCTGACCAAGGCCGGTGTCAGCGCGGTGTACCTGCCGGAACGCAGCGCGATGTATCCGGACGGATATGCCACCTTCATCAATGTGGTCGGCCCGCTCAGCGAGTCGCTGTGCGCCATGGCTCGCCCCGGCCATTTCCGCGGTGTCACAACCGTCGTCGCCAAGCTGTTCAATGCCGTGCGGCCTGACGTCGCGGTGTTTGGGCAGAAGGACCTCCAGCAGGCGTTGATCGTTGCACGCATGATCAGTGACCTCGATTTCGGCATCGAGATGGTGGTCGGCCCGACCCTGCGCGAAGTCGATGGCTTGGCGATGTCGAGTCGCAACCGTCGTCTCGCCGGCGCTCATCGCCGCGCCGCGTTGTCCTTGCCGCGCGGCTTGGAAAAAGCCAATCAGCTCTACAAAGCCGGTGAGCGCAGCAGCATCACATTGACCGTCGTCGTGGCCGAAGAAATCCTCGCTGAGGCCGACGCAGAAGTCGACTACACCGACGTGATTAACCTCGATGGCTTCCGCGAGGTCGACCAGGCCGACGGTACCTGCGTGCTGGCGGCGGCTGCGTTCTTCGGAGGTGTGCGCTTGATTGATCATGTGCATTTGGGCAGCCCGGCATTGCCGGTGTCGTTAGACACGTGAGGTTGTCCTGGCGTCCTGCGTCCTGCGTCCTGCGTCCTGCGTCTTCCGGCATAGACGATCAGGTCGACGGTGGTGTCTTCTGCATACCAGACGGCAATAATGGTGTGAATCCTTACGGTACTCGACGCAGGACGC
>CAYQAQ010000071.1:0-10121 GCA_964415495.1 uncultured candidatus Brocadiaceae bacterium
AGACCTTCGACGAATCGGCGTCGTGGTGTGCACGGCGAGCAGCAGACGCTGAAACCCCGCCCATTCTTGGGGTTGATTCCACTGCATACCGACCTGATGCCAGATACCGGCCCAGCCGGAGTCACTCAAGGTGTATTCGACGCGCAGACTGGCGGCTGAGCCCGCACGCTCTGGCGTCACGGTCACTTGGTTGCCATCGCCACCCTGATAGCCGCCGGCGAAGGAGCCGAGGGCATAATCGTCGACCACGACCCACACAGCACCAACCTCATGGCTCGGTAACGGCGTCCAGTCGGCATTAGCTGCCGTTACCGGTTTCCCAGCGAACGCGCCGCTGAGGGCGAACAGGAGCAGAAGGTGCGCGGACAAGAAGCGACTGACGATCATCTCGCAAATTCCCCCACTACCGATGGTTTCCGTTCAGGTTTCTTCTCTCGTCTCGGGTCGCCTACCCAGGCTCAATTCGCCGATGGTGTCATTCCCGGGCCTTTGCCCAGCGCCTGATGGAGCATATCCCGCAGCAAGTCGATGCGGGCGATGAGATTCCGTTGCTCGAGGAAATACTGCCGGCGCTGATGATCACCAAGCATCACCGCGCCGAGGCAATCGACGAGATCTTCGGGCGGGGCGTTTTCATTGATGACCTGTGCCAAACGCTGGGCGCGATCGCCGAGCGAGCGCAGCAGCACGCCAACATGCCCCAACAGGTCATCGAGATGGTGCGCCACTTCGGTGTCATCGACGGGCTCATCCGGCCGCAGGGTCGGACGCGCGAGGCGATACGGTTGCGACGACGGCACCTCATGCAGGTCACAGCGCGCCAGCCCTTCGACGATGATCTCAAATTCGCCGTGACTCGAAGGCCGGATGCTGCGCACCCGCGCCACGGCCGCGCAGGTCAGGATCGGAGGGTTGCCGTAATAATCGCTCTGCCAACCCTCGGCCAGACCGGGAATGGCCAGCCAGCGATCAGCGGGATCGCTCAGGCCGAGCAAGTCGTCGACTAGCGCGCGATAGCGAGGTTCGAAAACGCGGTACAGCACCGGCACGCCGAGCAGCAGGACCTGATTCGGCAGTGGAAACAGCGGCACCTGAGTCGGCAGGTCCATCACAGGAACAGTCTACCCGATAAGCGTCGCGACCGAAAGGGTTGACCCGCTCAGCCTTTCAATTCAAAACGGAGCCATTCGTCGTACTCCCGATGCCGCCACGGGAAGCCGGCGGCGAGCAGACTCCCCGGCAGGACCCGGCTGCTGACGAGCAGGGTCGCCTCGCCCATTTCACCGAACAGCAGGCGCACCGCAAAGGCGGGCAGCGGCAGCACGGTTGGTCGCTGCAGCACGCGGCCAATGCTGCGCACCAGATCACGATTGGTCATCGCCACCGGCGAGACCATGTTGACCGGACCGCTGACCTGATCGTCGTGCAGCAGATGCGAAATCGCGCCGAGGGCATCGTCGAGGGCCAGCCAGGGCATGTGTTGTTTGCCGCCAGCAACCGGCCCGGCGACGCCCCAGCGCACGGCCGGGACCAGTTTGGCCAGGGCCCCACCGGTGGCCGCCAGGACCACGCCGAAGCGCAGGTGGACCACGCGAATGCCGGCCGCGCGGGCGGGCGCGCAGGCATCCTCCCACGCCACGCACAAACGGGCAAGGAAGTCATCGCCCGGCAGGCTGTCCTCCTTGACCGCTTCTTCGCGCCGCACGCCGTAGATGCCGACGCCCGAGGCGCACAGCAGCACCTTGGGTCGTCGCGGCGCGGCAGCGAGGGCTTCGCATAGATGACGGGTCGCTTCGACGCGGCTCGACCACAAACGTGATTTGACTTCCGGGGTCCAGCGCTGATCGGCGACGTTGGCGCCGGCCAAGTGCACAACCGCATCACACGCTCCTAATGCGGCAACATCGACACTGCGGCCCGGGTCCCAGGCGATGCCCTCGCTGCCGGAGCGAACGAGCGCTCGCACGCGGTGACCACCGCCACCGAGAAATGCACGCAGATTGGAACCCAGTAGACCGCTGGCACCACTGATCGCGACCGTCAAGGGTGCGCGTGCAGCAAAGGCCTGATGCCGGCCGAGATCATCGATCAGCCGCTGCCGCCGCCAGGTCACGAGGCGATCGAGATCGCGTTCGACCTGGCTGCCGATGAACCAGCGGCCGAACGCCCCCAGAGGCGGGGCGAACTCGACTTGGTCCTCCAGAATGCAGCCATCGCCATCAGCGCGGATGCGATGCGTGTGCCGCCAGTGACGGAATGGGCCGCGCTCTTGCACATCGGCAAAGGTGCGAGCGCTGGCATCGACCTCGTGGCGTGCCACCCACGGCCAGCGGCGACCCATGGCAGGCACGGACAGTTCAACGCGACTACCTTCGGCGACCGCGCCGTGGGCCTGGACGATCTGGACCCCACTCCACGGGGGCAGCAAACGCTCGAGGGCCCCCGGTCGCAGGTGCCACTGCCAGACGGTCTCGGCCGCAAACGGCAGGCGGGTTTCCCGAGTCAGCACGCGCAAGGTCATCGGTGGGCCCTTGTTAACATAGTTGGTATAGTTCCCATGCGACACCGGTCATGCAACAGCTGTAGGGTTACGCTCATACTTGTGGAAATCCTGGCGAGGCAGCCAGTATGCTCCACGACCTCGCGCCCCCCTATCCTCCCGCCCCGTCCCGCCCCGTTCCGTATCTGCGCCGTCCCCCCACCGACTCGTCGAGATTGAGATACCTCTGATGGCATCTGCCGTCCGTTCCATTGCCCGTGCCTTTACCCGCTGGATTGATTCGTATTCCGGTGGCAACGTCGTTGATCGTTCGGGGCCTGACCGCATCGAGTGGATGCGGTCCCTGCCCTTTCTGCTCATCCACTTGACGCTGCTGACCCCGATCTGGGTGGGCTGGAGTTGGGCCGCCGTGTGGACCTGCGTGGCGCTCTATATCGCACGCATGTTCTTCATCACCGGCTTCTACCACCGCTATTTCTCGCACCGGTCGTATAAGACATCGCGCGTGTTCCAATTTCTGATGGCCCTGGCCGGAGCGACCGCCGTGCAGCGCGGACCGCTGTGGTGGGCGTCGCATCACCGCCACCACCATAAGCACAGCGACGATCCCCAAGACGTGCACTCCCCGCATCAGCACAGCTTCCTGTGGTCGCACATCGGTTGGATCTGTTCCAAGAGCAACTTCGCCACCGACCTCAAGGCGGTGCCGGATCTCGCCAAGTATCCCGAACTGGTGTGGCTGGACCGCTTCGACACCGTGATCCCGGTCCTGTTCGCCGCCGCGATCTTCTTCTTCGGCGTCTGGCTGGGGCCGGAGTTCGGCACCAGCGGTGTCCAGATGTTGGCCTGGGGCTTCGGCATCTCGACCGTCTTCCTGGTCCATGGCACCTGTTCGATCAATTCGATGGTGCACTTGGTCGGCAAGCAGCGCTTCAAGACCGGCGATAAGAGCAAGAACAGTTTTCTCTTCGCCCTGATCACGCTCGGCGAAGGCTGGCACAACAACCATCACCACTATCAGCTGTCGACCAGTCAGGGCTTCCGCTGGTACGAGATCGACATCACCTATTACCTGCTGCGCTTCCTCGGCATGTTCGGCTTGATCTACAGCTTCAAGCCGGTGCCGAAGCAGTATCGGGGCGCGTCAACGCCGCCGTCAGAGTCGGCGCACCCCAGCAGCGCAGCGTAACAAAGACCAGCGCCGAAATATTGCCGACTACGAACAGCAGGACGGCAAAACCATAGGCCCGTGGCCGGCGCGGCTCCATCCACAGCGCGGCGATCAACAGACCCGCGCCGAGATCGCCCAAAGTCACCGCGCCCCAGGGCATGACGGCGATGGCGATGAGTTCCGCCCACAGCCCGGCCTGCGTCTGCGCCCACACGCAGCTCGCGATCAACGCGACCGCCGCCAGTGGTGCCAATACGCGGACGATCCAACACGGTACGGAAGCGTTCATCCTATATCCCACCGTCACAGGAGACACAGAGACGCAAAGACAACGCAGAGGAGGCTTTATGGCGATTGGGAATTTCACCTACATGGTGAATGAAACCACGCACCGCAAACCGCTCCCAGTGCCGTGTCTGCAGACCTCTGTGTCTCTGCGTCTCCTGTTCAATTGCGGAAAATAGGTTCATCGCGCACCAAACCGGTAATGCGACACCAGCCATTCAGCGCCCTGGCGATACCCCCACAGCTCGGCGCAGGCGAGAAAGAAGATGCGCCAGCGGTTGACCTGCAATTTGGCCGCTTGGGCGTCCAAACCGTCAGCGTGAAAGACGTCCAGACATTCCTGACGACGGGCATCGATGTTGCGCAGCCACGCCTCTGCCGTCAGCGCATAGTGGCGGCCAGACACCCGCCAGTGCTCTTCCACACGCAGATGATCCTGGAAGCGCAGAAACCACGTATCGGACGGCATCATGCCGCCGCTAAAGAAGTGCCGTGCCATCCAGTCATCATCGCCCTGATCATCAAAGAGATACGTGGCGGTGCGATGGGTGAACACATGGATGAACACCTTTCCCTGCGAAGACAGCCATGAGCGGATGCGCCGGAACAGTTCCTGATGATTGCGCATATGCTCCAGACATTCGACCGACACCACGCGGTCATAACGGATCACAGTGCCGAACGTCGCCAGATCCGCGGTCACCACGTCGATATTGTTCAGACCCACTGCCGCCGCGAGCGCCAGAATGTGGGTCCGCTGCCGCGAAGAATTCGATACCGCAGTGATCTTCGCTTTCGGATAGGCCTTGGCCATCCACAGCGTCAGCGAACCCCAGCCACAGCCGAGTTCAAGAATGCGCTGGCCATCACTGAGTTCCGCACGCTCGCAGGTCTTGGCCAGCATGGTGGCCTCGGCGGTGGCGAGGTCCTCATCGCCACGTTCGAACCAGCATGACGAATACTTCCGATGGGGCCCCAGCACGAGGTCGTAAAATCCCGCGGGCACTTCGTAGTGCTGACGATTCGCGTCGCCGGTGCGCACAGCGACCGGGCTGGCGATGCAGGCAGCGAACAGGGCGCGCTGCCGGGCGTCGAGCACGTCAGGTTGATCGACCCCCTCATCGCACAGTCGCTCACGCAGCAGGCGACGAATACCCCAGCGCACCAAGCGATCGGGAACGACGCCGCGTTCCGCCCAGCCGATGACCCCGGGACTCGGTGTCCCCAACCAGGCCGATCCGGCCGTAGAACCACCAGCCGCCGGGGCCGCTGCGGACGAAGTGGGAGCGGTCAGGGTCATGGGGTCGATCCAGAAGAGGTAGGAATGGTACTGAATGGCCGGCGCGGAAACCACGGAATGAACGCCGATACTTCTGCTTGATAGGCGCGGTAGTCATCACCGCGAGAGGCCACGGCGCGTTTTTCGTTGTAGGGAATGCCAGTGACGCCGAGCAGCAGCACGAGCAGGAACACCGGCACGAAGAGCGTCAACCAGTACCAATTGCCGCCCACTGCGAGCCAGGCCCAGCTCCACCACAGCAGAAATTCGAAGAAGTAATTGGGATGACGACTGAAGCGCCATAAACCGCCACGGCAGGTTTTTCCGTGGTTCGCCGGATCATTGCGCCAGCGCGCCAGTTGATGATCCGCCAGCACCACGCCGCTGAGCGCCAGCAGGAACCACACCACCCCGATGATATCTGTGACCGCGCCGAAGGGCTGCGCGACGCCGGCCGCCACCCACGCCGGCAAACTGAAAATGACCACAAAACCAGCCTGCAGCTGAAAAAACGCGAAGAACCAGAAACCATCGTTGGGGGCCCACTGTTCACGCAGCATCGCATAGCGTCCATCTTCACTGCGCCCACCGAGACGATCGCGCACCAAATGGATGGTCAGCCGCAGCGCCCACAGCGCCACCAATCCAGCAACCACTCCACGGCGCAGCGGATCACCGATGCCAATCACGCCGTACAACACGGCCAGCACGCCGATGCCTGCCGACCAGCCAGCGTCGACATGACTGGCATTGCGCCAGCGTCGTTCCAGCAGCCACAGGATGAACATGCCCAGGGCTGCCACACCAGCACCGATCAATGGCATCCAGGGATGAAGGTCAGGCATGCGTCACCTCCGGTCGCACTTGCTGAACCATCAGGGGCAACGCAATCGCCCACGCCAGGGCTACACCGCCGACGCCCAGCAGCATCGGATCGGTGAAATGCACCGCGCCGAGTTTGCTGCCACCGATGTACGCCGCGGCTCCACTAAGACCGCCGATACCAGCATTCGCCCACCACGGCATACGCGTCAGCACGCGCAGACCGGCGGCCAAGCTGGTCGCAAATCCGCACCACAACGCCACCATCCACCACGAACTCAAGCGTCCATCATCGAGACCGCCGACGATGCTCAGGAGCCCCGCCAGGGTGAGCAGAGAATCCAACACGATGCCCAACAACCCAGCCACGATGACGCGCATCAATTCGTAGTGCCAACCGGGTACTACCACCAAATGCACTGCCACCGTCACCAGCGCCATCACCACCCCCGGCCACCAATGACCGGCCGCACCACCCAGCACTGCCGCGAACCACGTGGCCTGGACCGCGACGGTATTGATAACGGCATAAACGGTACGATTCATCATCGATCCAACTGACGCTGGAAAGAACTGCGCCAACCGGGACGGGCAAAGCAGATTTGGGCGCAGCCAATGGCGCGTTCCGCGAAACCGCCCTCACAATAGGCAAGATAGAAATCCCACATGCGCATGAAGGCTTCATCGTAGCCCAAACGCAAGATCTGCTCGCGCTGCTCGTGGAATCCGCTGCGCCAGCGCGCCAAGGTCAACGCATAGTGCGGCGTGATGTCCTCAAAGGCGACCATGTTCAGACTACTACTGCGACCGATGCTGGCCGTGATCGCGCCTACACTGGGAATGCAGCTCCCTGGGAAAATATACCGCTGGATGAAGTCGACGGCCTTGAGCGCTTTCGGGTACTGCTGTTCCGTGATGGTGATCGCTTGGATCGCGAACAACCCTTCCGGCTTGAGCAGGCGATCGACGGTCGCGAAATAGGTGTCGTAGAAGCGATGACCCACGGCTTCAATCATCTCAATCGAGACGATCTTGTCATAACTGCCCTGCAATTCCCGGTAGTCCTGCAACAGGACCTGCACTCGCCCATCCAAACCAGCGGCGCGCACGCGTTCACGGGCCAGATCATATTGCTCCTGTGAGATCGTCGTGGTCGTGACCCGGCAGCCATAGGTGCGCGCCGCATGGATGGCGAAGCCGCCCCAGCCGGTGCCGATCTCCAGCAGATGATCATCAAAATGGAGATCGAGTTGGCGACACAGCGCATCGCACTTGGCGATTTGCGCGTCGCTCAAGGACTGGCTTGGGTCAGCAAAAATGGCCGATGAATAGAGCAAAGTCGGATCAAGCCACAGGCTGAAGAACGCATTGCCGAGATCGTAGTGCGCGGCGATGTTGCGCTTCGATCCCGTATGGGTGTTCGCATTCCAGGAGTGCGCCCAACGCAGGAATGGTGCGGACAGTCGCGCAAGTCCGGTTTCGAGGCCATCGAGGACCGACCGGTTGCGGACCAGCAGGCGGACCAATCCGACCACGTCATCACAGGACCACCAGCCGCGAATGTAGGCGGTACCCGCCCCGACCGTACCGGCGGTAGCGACTTCACCCCAGGTCGCGGGATCGCGGATCGCAATGCGGATCTCGTGATCCCCGGTGCCAATGCGGTGTACCCCATCGGCATCTTCGATGACCAGGACCCCGCCACTGAAGCCGGCAAAGCGTCCGAGCACCAAACGACGGAAAACCCGTTCGGTGGCGGCAGCAGCCCGCCAAGGCGCCAAGCCATCGACGACGGTAACGGCAGAACGAGGATCACTGATGAGCGGATTCATACGATCGCTGAACTCCCGTGCGGTGCGGGTTGAGACGTGGGATGGGGATGGAATGGCGCATCCTTCCACCACAAACGGGCGGCTTCGCCATAGATGCGCGCCAACACTTGCGCGGTCTGGAGTGGGCGACGGATGACGATGCCAGCCAAAGCCGTGGCGGTAAGCGGACGGCGGACGAGCGCCATACTGGCGGAAAAGACGATGCGATCCTGCTTGAGATTGTGCATGCGCACCCCGAGCCGACGGCCCGGATCGCCGAACCGCCAATCATACTCGTGGTCCATCGGCTGAAAGGGCGACACGTGAAAGCGCTTGGCGAAACGTGCTCGACGATGCTGCCGCAGATCGATGGCATAGCGGAAGCGCTCACCCCACGGCGTGTTGGTGATTTCGGCCAGCACCGCGGCCGGCTGTCCTGATGCGTCGAAGCAATAATAGAACGACACCGGATTGAAGACGAAACCGGCGTAACGCGGCTGGGTGAGCACCCGCACCGCGCCGTCCGGACGCCAATCCAGTCGTTCGGCCACCGCATCGCGAGCTGCATCGGCAAGTGACGGCGCCCCGGCCAGGTAATCGCTGCGCTCAAAGCTGAGCAGTCCCCACGGCCCGCGGCGCAGCACTGGAGATAACGCACACACCGCGTCGATCTCGGCGCAGTCGAGATACAGCAGTGTGATTGGAACCGTGAAAGCATGCCGCACCGCATCATGCCGCGCATGATGCACGCGCCCTTCATAGATCGCGCTGTGGCGAATGCCGTGATCACGGGATGGATCGGCGCTCATACCAAGGCCTCGTCCAACTTGGTCGCCACCGCCCACGGTGGCAGGCATCCGAACTGAGCCGCCACCCGCATGCCACTGATCAAGCCATCTTCATGAAAGCCGTAGCGCCAGTAGGCACCACAATAGGAGGTCCGATTGAGGCCGCTGATCTCCGACCAGCGCGCCTGTGCGGACAGGGCCGTCGGACCGTATTGCGGATGCTCATACGGGACGCGGCGAATGATCTTGGCGGGATCGATATGATCGGTGCGATTCAAGGTGACGAGAAACTGGCACGGAGCATCGGTGAACCCCTGCAGCAGATTCATCTGATACGTCACCGGCACCGGACAATCCGCACTGCGCCCATCGAGGGAATAATTCCAACCGGCCCAACACGCACGACGGCGCGGCAACACGCTTTCATCGGTGTGCAGGACCGCTTCATTGGGCTGATAAGCCAACTGGCCCAGAACAGCAGCTTCGCTGGCACTGGCGTCCGCCAACAGCCGTAAGGCTTGATCACTGTGACACGCGAGCACCACGTGATCGAAGGATTCTTCGCCAGCGTCGGTGCGCACCAGAACCGCACCAGGACGGCGCTGCACGGATCGGACCGGCGTATTGAGCCGGACATGCTGACGGAATCCTGATACCAGCGGCGTGATGTAGCTCCACGATCCGCCCACCACCGTTCGCCACACGGGACGATCGTCGATTTCCAGAAAACCGTGGTTATGGAAGAAGCACGCGAAAAACCGCGCCGGCATATCGGCCACGGCCCGCGCGGGTGACGACCAAATCGCCGCCGCCATCGGGATCAGATAGCGCTGTAAAAATGCCTCGCCATAGCGACCAGCACGGAGGAAAGCTCCGATGGTCAGCCCATCTTCGCGATCGAGCAGGCTGCGCGCCTCACGATTGAAGCGCATGATGTCGCGGATCATGCGCCAATGCGATGGCCGAAAGAGATTTCGCCGCTGCGCAAACAACGTATTGAGCGTGTGGCCGTTGTATTCGAGGTCGGCAGCCTCGTCGCGCACACTGAAACTCATCGTGGTCTCGCGACTGTCGACACCGAAATGCGCCAAAAGCTGCGTGAAATTGGGATAGGTACGATGATTGAAGACGATGAAGCCGGTATCCACCGGCCAAAACGTCCCGTCGACTTCAACCGGGATGGTGTTGACGTGGCCGCCAATATGAGAACCCGCTTCGAAAACCGTCACCGCGTGGCCGCCGCGCTGCAACAGCCACCCCGTGGAAAGCCCAGCAACCCCAGAGCCGATTATCGCGAAGCGCATAAAAGCTATACGTCCTGTAATCTGCAATGGATGAGGTGTTTCAACGACGTTTCAAGAGGTCTCGCCGATGGTTGGCTTCCACCGGCTGAGGACCGAGCCAAATGCCGAACATGGCGACGGCAAAATCATGGCCGGGCACGGTGACCAGCGTCGTGCCGCCG
>CAYQAQ010000072.1:0-10052 GCA_964415495.1 uncultured candidatus Brocadiaceae bacterium
GATTGACTTGGTGATATTTACCATCCGGTGTCATTTTGATGGTCAATCTGCTTTTCCAGTGATTTGTAATAGTACCTTTGGCGTCGAGTCTTGTATATACGCCTTCCCATACTCCTGTGTGCTTGGGAAAAATCCTTAATTCTACCATGTTTTATTATTTTTTTTGCAAATTTACAAATATAGTTAAATAAGTTAACTATATTTGTGCATAAATTTTTAAAAAAAATATTTTTGATGCCCATAGAACAAGTAATTTTCATTGAAGAACAGGGACTTAGAGATGGTTTACAAACACTAAGCTTACCAATAGCAATTGACACGAAACTAAAATGGATTGATACATTAGTGAATTCTGGAATTAAAAGAATGCAGATTGGCTCCTTTGTACACCCTAAATTAGTGCCTATGATGGCTGATTCTGATAAACTGTTTTTAGAGTTAAATAATAGGTTATATAACGGTGTTGTTTTTTCTGCACTTGTATTAAATATAAAAGGAGTACAAAGAGCTATAGAGTGCGGAGTAAAACACTTATCAATCTCACTGAGTGCGAGCAATACCCACAGTTTAAAAAATGCTGGTAAAAACTTACTAGATTCAAAAACTCAACTTGCAGAAATGATAAAATTGGCACAATCACATGGTATAAAGATAAGGAGTGGTATTCAATGTGCTTTTGGATGTAGGTTTGAAGGACAGATAGATAAAAACATAGTATTGGAACTCGTAGATTTTATACTGGATTTTGATGTGGATGAAATTAGCTTGGCAGATAGCACAGGTATGGGAAATCCTATAAAAGTAGAAAACATGGTAGCGGCGGTGAAAGAAAAATCTAAATCAAAACTCCTGGGATTGCATCTTCACAATACTGAAAACAAGGGTTATGCCAATATTTATGCAGGATTAAAAGCCGGAGCCAATATCATAGATACTGCTTTTGGTGGCTTAGGTGGATGTCCATTTATCAAAGGAGCTACTGGCAATGTAGCCACAGAAGACACTGTACATATGATGGAACAGATGGGAATACAAACTGGTGTGGATCTTAGTAAAGTAGCTTCGGTCAGTAGAGATATAGAAAACTTATTGGGAACGCCTTTGCCAGGATTATTATATAAACTTCCTTAAACTAAAAAAATATGGGTCAGACAATTGTAGAAAAGATATTGAGTCAAAAGACAGGGAGTAAAGTGAGCGCTCATGATATAGTTATTACTCCAGTTGATGGTGTTATGGCTACTGATACGACAGCTCCATTAAGTATACAAGCATTCCAATCTATGGGTGGTATTAAGGTTTGGGATGCTAGCAAGGTCTCATTTATTATCGACCATGCTGCTCCTGCTCCCAATGAACGTATTGCCAATCTCCACCAAATGATGCGCTCGTTTGCAAAGGAACAAGGATTTAAACTTTATGACATAGGGGAAGGCATTTGTCATCAAGTGATTATGGAAAACAGACATATTCAACCAGGTTTTGTCTTCGTAGGCGCAGATTCACATACACCTACAGGCGGAGCTCTCGGTGCATTGGCTTGTGGCATGGGAAGCACTGATTTAGGCGCTATTTTGCTTACTGGTAAAACATGGCTAAAAGTACCACACACTATAAAAATAACTTGCCACGGGCTACTGCCTGATGATGTGCATGCCAAGGACTTAGTATTATTTCTAACCGGGCAAATCACTATTTCGGGCGCCACATATCTTGCTGTGGAGTTTCATGGGGATACATTTGAGACTATGAATGTCGCAGATAGGATGTGTATAGCTAATATGCTGGCCGAAATGGGTGCTAAAACAGGATTTATCCACCCTAAAGGCTTACATCTACCTTATGATTTTGAATCTATTATTCCTGATCCTAATGCTTATTACATAAAAGAATACTACTTTGATGTGTCAAAGCTAAGGCCACAAATAGCTGCACCTGAATCACCCGACAATGTTACGAATATAGACAGGTATTTAAATAAAAGAATTGATTATGCCTTCATCGGTACATGCGGCAACGGTCGATTAGAAGATTTGCAAGTAGCTGCAAAAATAGTCAAAGGCAAAAAAATAGCTGCCGGTGTTAGATTTATTATAGCACCAGCATCTCGCAAAGTTCTCCTTGAAGCTATGCTAGATGGTACAGCACACGCATTGGTTGAAGCGGGCGCGACTATCATCAATCCAGGTTGTGGCCCATGTGTAGGTACTCATGAAGGAGTGCCTGGCAATGGTGAGATTGTCATTTCAGCTGCAAATAGAAATTTTAGAGGTAGGATGGGCAATCCTGAATCTCAGATATATTTGGCTGCTCCAGCGACGGTAGCGGCCTCGGCACTAAACGGGTACATCACAACAATTAAAAAGTAGAGTTTATGGAAGAGAAAAACAAAAAAATGATGATACTGGCTGTTGTGGCATCATCTCTAGGTTTCTTTGTTGATTTATATGATATTATTATAGTAAGCGTAGTCCGTCAAGCCAGTTTATTGGCCGTCGGTGTTCCTGAAAGTGAATTGATGAATAAAGGTATTTGGCTTTTAAACCTTCAGATGGTTGGCATGTTGATCGGTGGTTTTTTATGGGGTATCATAGGTGATAAAAAAGGAAGGCTCACAGTGCTTTTTGGTTCAATATTGATGTATAGTGCTGCCACATTTGCTTGTGCGTATGTACAAAATTATGAGCTATACTTGCTTCTGAGGTTTATTGCAGGCATAGGCTTAGCTGGTGAGCTTGGAGCTGCCATTACACTCACTACAGAACTGTTGCCCCAAAAGTACCGGGGAATAGGCCCTGCGATCATAGCTTCATTTGGTATGTTAGGTGCTATTTTTGGTAGTATCATAGGCGGCAGATATTCCTGGGAATTCACTTATCAGCTCGGTGGAATCATGGGTTTTGCTTTACTTTTTATGCGTATAGGTTTATTCGAATCTGGTTTTTACAATAAGTTAGAAGATAGTCAAGTAGAAAGAGGCAGTCTGCTGATGCTTTGGAGAAACAAACCCTTATTCAAAAAATATATCAGTGTCATTTTGATGGGATTTCCTGGCTGGTTTGTCAATGGTGTAGTTATGACATTCACTCCCGAAATAGCCACAGCAATGGGAATGGAAGTTATTCCCAAAGTCAGCACTGTTTTTATGGTATTTTTTATAGGCTTTACTTTTGGTGACTTTAGTTGTGGGCTCGTCAGTCAGTGGCTCCAAAGTAGAAAAAAAGCCATAAAGATATACTTGTCTGGTTTCGCAACGATGCTTTTAATATATTTCTTGTTCGGTAGCATCTCAGAGTTTTGGTACTATACTTTTTTCTTGTTTTTGGGAGTTAGTGCGGGATATACCATAGTATTATTGACATTAAGTGCTGAACAGACGGGCACAAATCTAAGGTCAACTGCTACTACATCAGCATTAAATTTATTGAGGGCTTCAGTTATTCCACAGACAATAGCTTTCACATTGTTTGCACAATATTTTGGTGCTTACTACAGTGCTATTATTGTAGGAGTGTGTTCAGTAGGTATTGCAGCATGGGCTTTCACAAATCTTGAAGAAACGTTCCATAAGGATTTAGATTTTGTGGAAAATTGATGTGATAGATATTCACACGTTTATATTGGGTCTGCTGAAAAAGTCAGAATCAGGGTACATTTACCCGCATTATGGATTTTTAGAGACCCGGGGTTGTTTAAAATAATAAAATATAATTTATATGATAAAGATAGCAAAATTTGTATATGGCAATAATATAGACACAGATCGTATTATCCCAGGAAAATACACCAAAACATTGGACATGATTACTTTGAAACAACATTGTATGGAAGATTTAGATAAAGACTTTTCTTCCTTAGTTCAAAATGGAGATATTGTAATAGCTGGTGAAAATTTTGGTTGTGGTTCCAGTAGAGAACAAGCGCCGCTGGCATTGTTAAAATCAGGTGTTTCATTGGTGATTTCTCGCTATTTTGCAAGGATTTTTTTTAGAAATGCAATTAATATTGGTCTTAGTGTACTTGAGATACCTGGTCATGATATCGAGCAAGGAGATGAATTACATATTGACATATCTAACGGGTTTGTGATTAATATGACAAAAAACAAAACCTATGAATGTAATAAACTATCGCCTTTTATGATTAAAATCATAAACGAAGGAGGAATGGTGAATTATCTAAAAAAATATGGAGATTACGCATCTTATTAAAACATATATAAATATATCCAAAGGCCTGAATTTTTGCTTTGGAATACCTGCCATCTTTTCATATGGAAGTCAAACCTCCCTACTAAAAGAAATAAAAGTAGGCCCACTTAACTACAAAAGGTAGGCTGGGATTTTCATATGCATTATTTGATTTTATTATGCAAAATGAGTTATAAAACATAAAAACAGGCTGAATTACTAAATTTTTTGAATATTTTTTTAAAAAAAACTATTAAAATATTTTGATAGTTAATTAAGTTAACTAAATTTGCGCTATAGTTAATCAAATTAACTAATTTTAAAATCAATTTATTAACAATTAACCACTTTTTAAAATGAAATCAAAAATAACTTTATTTTCAAGTATTCGAGCATTGCTTTGTAGCATTTTTATGTTTATTGCTGTACTTGGTTTTTCTCAAGTAAAAATTACAGGCACAGTGCTTTTCCCAGATGGATCAGCTGCAATAGGCGCTATTGTCAATGAAAAAGGTACAAGTAATTCTACAATAACTAACATAGATGGCCAATTTAACATAGATGTCTCAGTGACAAATGCTGTATTGATAATGTCCTATGTTGGTATGAAAGATTTAGAAGTCAAACTTAATGGTAGAAATCAAATAGACGTACAGTTTTTAGATGGAACCTTATTAGATGATGTGGTCGTTACCGCGAGTAGATCAGCGATGCGTAGATTGGAAGCTCCTGCTACAGTTGAAACTGTCTCTGCTGCAAGATTGGAGGCTTTAAAGCCTGAATCCTACAACGAAGCTTTGCAAAATGTCCCAGGAGTTTTCGTTAATCCCAATCAAGGTAGAAGAAACAATATAAGATTACGTGGTTTTCCTGATGGCACCCCTTTAGGTGGTATGGCATATACAGCTGTTCTATTAGATGGTATTCCTACATTAGCTACACCGGGTAAACTACCAGAAAATGGATTTGGTTTTGATAGTAATATAGATAGGGTTGAGCTTGTCAAAGGTTCTGCGGCTACTTTATATGGCCGAGGCGCTGCTGCTGGTGTTATCAACATGATTACCAAAACAGGTGGTGAAAAATTGGGTGGAACTGCGAGAATAACTTATTATGATGATATCTTAGGCAAAGGAGGTTTTAATAATAGGATAGACTTTAATTTAAATGGTCCTATCTCCGAAAATTTAAGATTTAACGTGGGAGGTTGGCATCTCAATGATACTGGTTTTAGAAACACAGGATATAATGATAAGGGATTCCAAATTAGGGGTAATGTGGATTATCTCTTTGCTAAAAACAAAGGAAGCATTCGGGTGTATGGTCAATATGCTGACTTCAATTTCCAAAACTTAACCGATGTAGCTGTAGATGCCAATACATTGAAACTAGCTGATGGATGGAAAAACACGGATACTTATAATTTCCCCAATGCTGCGGATATGAATTTTAAAGTATATACCAGAAATGCTAATGGGTCTTGGAACGATGAAGGAACAAGAAATTTTGGTGATGCGCTAGCTGGCGGGTCTTATGCTAAAGGATTTCATGCTGGAGCGAGATTGAGATATGATTTAGGTAATGGATTTGAGATCGAAAACCACATACGTATGCAAAACATGGACACAGGAGTCAAATATAGTTTTGCTTTACCGGCCTTTTACAATGCTAATAATGTTGCCAGATTGCTTTTAGACGGAGACAATGAAGATCAAGAAATCATAAATGACTTTAAGATAATAAAATCATTAAGTACTGGGAATATCCAACATAAATTTTCAGCGGGTTTTTACCTTTCCAATATCGATTTATTACCTGTTACCTATAACTTTTTACATGGTAGCACTACTGACCCTAATAATCTTAGACTTCAACATCCATTTACTGGTGCTCCAGTAGCTGATTTGAGTGGAGATATAGATAATTCATTTCCTGCTTTCCCTGGAGGCCCCCTAGTTAGATTGAATGGTTTAACGCGTAGAGGCGATTACACAGAATCAGTTCGATCATTTTCATTGGGTAATGAAATGAAGATTGGAGACAAACTTAATGTTTTGTTGGGTTTTAGATACGATTTTTTAAATATTGATATGAAAGAAACGAAATTTCCAGTGGATAGAACATTAGAAAGAAATGAAAAGTTTGATGACTGGTCAGGTACCATTGGATTTAATTACTTATTGACGGATAAGTCGGCAGTTTACGGTAATTTAAATAGAGCGTTTAGAATGCCTGACTACACAGCATTTACAGCATTGGAATGGAAAAGGATAAATCCTAATCCAGCAGTTGGAAATGATGAGACATTTTTAAGGGCTCCTGACGGCATCAATGCCAATGAAATTATATTCAATTACGAATTGGGTTATAGAAATACAATTGGAGATGTATCGATAGATGCGGCAGCTTTTTTGACCAATATCAATAATAGATTAGCGGCAATATTTGAGGATGGAATATTACAGTCTAAACCACTTGGTGACAATAGAATCATGGGTGGTGAATTAAGTGTAATCTATAGACCATCTGCTATCAAAGGCCTAACTCTTCAGACATCTTATACATACCAGAATGCTCAATTTACTAACTTCAAAATATCAACTACGGCAGATCCTAATAAAGAATTATTCGGAAATACCATTGAGATAGTCAACGAAACTACCAAACTCATTAATCTTAAAGGGAATAGACTCCCTGGAGTACCCCAAAATATGTTTAATTTATTAGTGGATTATTCTCATAAATATTTTGGAGCTAATATAGGGTATAACGTTGTGAACAGTAGGTTTCAAGATGCTACAAATATTTTGATGCTACCTGAACTTCCTACTCTTAATATTGGCGTTTATGGTAATATACCAGTGGGTGACAATTCTCTTAAAGTAGGTGTACAAATCAGAAATGCAACTAACAATCAAAATTTGGTGAGTATAGCGGCAACAAGCGATAATGATGCAATATTGTTGAGAAACCAACAAGCTCCTGAAATGCGCGCTGCATTGGCTCATGGATATATTCAATTGCCAAGAAGAACGATGGTGTATGCATCATATACTTTTTAAAAAAAATTGTCTTTAATTGTATTTGATAAACCATGTCAGTTTTATCTGGCATGGTTTTATTAATTTATTCTAATAGCTAACTAATATTATAGTATTATTTAGCGAAGTATATTTTCATATTAATTTCAATTCAGTTTTTTAGGAATTCTCTTTTCCATTTTTTATTATATTCTTATTTCCATGTCATTACCTTTAGAAAACATCAAAGTACTCGAATTTACTCATGCTGTTATGGGTCCAACAACTGGGCTTTTATTAGCGGATATGGGTGCCGAAGTCATACATGTAGAACCTATAAATGGTGATAACACTCGACGCCTTAAAGGTTTCGGAACAGGATATTTTCCTTTCTACAGTCGTAATAAAAAAAGCCTCGCCATAGACATTAAATCTAATGAAGGTAAAAATATTATCTTAGAGCTAACCAAAAAAGCAGATATTGTTGTAGAGAATTTTGGACCTGGCACAATGGATCGATTAGGATATGGCTACACTGATTTGAAGAAGATTAACCCTCAACTCATTTATTGCGCCTTAAAAGGATTTATGGATGGTCCGTACGAAAAACGACACGCCATGGATGAAGTAGTGCAGATGATGGGAGGGCTCGCTTATATGACTGGAAGGACAGGTGATCCACTACGGGCAGGAACATCTGTTATTGACATCACTGGAGGTATGTTTGGGTTTATTGGTATTTTGACCGCGCTATACGAAAGAGAAAAATCAAATAAAGGAAAATTCGTGCAGGCTTCACTTTTTGAAACCACTGCTTTTCTCATGGGGCAGCATATGGCCTATGGCGCTATCACCAAAGTACCTGTACCTCCTATGCCAGAGCGTGTGAGTGCGTGGAGTATTTACCGGATATTTGACACTTCAGAGTGCGAACAAGTATTTATAGGTATTATCAGCGAGAAGCATTGGGAACGATTTTGTGATGTATTCAATATGAAAAAATGGAAAGACGACCCACGTCTTCTCACTAATAATGATAGAATATCACAACGTGAATGGTTTTTACCCGAAGTAGAAGCTGTTATTAAAACATACACCAAAAATGAAATTATTTCAAAGTGTGAAGCAGCTAATATTCCATTTGCACCAATAGCCAGACCTGAAGATTTATTTACAGATAAGCATCTTGTAGGCAGCCATGGATTATTGGATACTGTACTTCCGGATGGCACGAAAACGCAACTGCCTAAAACTCCACTTAATTATGAAGGATCTGAGTTCAATATTCGCAATAATCCTCCTAAAATTGGGGAAAACAATGTAGAAATACTCAAAGGAATGGGTTTTTCAGAAGCAGACATTCTTAAGCTCAAAAAAAATAAAATAATAAGTGCTGATTAATCTAATTTTTTACAAAAAATACTACTTTACAACCCCATTTTCCACCTATGGCCTAGCAAATATGTATGCATGAAAGAACTGTGAAGATAATCAATAATATTATTCCAAGAAATATAATGCAGATCTGAAATTAATAGCAAGTCCTATATAGACTTGAGAAATATACTCATGGTGTATATCATAAAAATTAAGCAAACTGAGAAATAATACCACCCATAATGGTCATACTCACTGCCCAATAGCCAAAAGTAATAAAAATATACTTCCAGCTTTTTCTTTCGAATAAGGCATTGGTAGCTACAACCGGAAAGACAATACATAGGGCCGTAATAAAACCATGCATGGCACCATGACCGAAGGTTCTGAATTCACGACCGTATGCCGCAATATACTGGCTAACTATAGTGTGGGCTTCAGAACCAACAGTATCTACTCCAACATTTTGAAGTGCTGAGTAAACATGCCATTGATGAATAACCGCGGGTACTACTCCCATCACCAAAAATACACTAAAAAATAATGCCAAACCATAGGTAAGGGCCATATTGCCCCCGTCTATTTTCTCTTGGGTCATTCCAGCTTCTTGCATCCAAAGCTTAGAAAAAAGCGGTCCGTACCAAACCATTCCAACCAACGAGGGTACTAAAGCCGTGGCAAAAACGACTAGCCAATTAATCTCTATCATGATAATGTTTGTTATAAAAAATACAAATTTAATTATTCCTAACTATTTAGGTATAACCCTGAAGGAGTTAAATTTTGTCAAGTTTCACAACATTGTTGATGAAAATTGATTTGATTGAGCTGCAAATTTATCAGTTATTTTTCAAAGTCAAGCAGATTTTGGTTAAAAATCTCTGGTTGTAATTCAAACCACTTTTTCAGAGCATTAAATAGTGCCTGCACGAAAACTCCTAATTTTCCGTCTTTGCAATCAAAACTCACAAACGTGTGACGCTATGGCGTTAGACGAGGCTTTCGAAGTTTTTACTGCAAAACTGGTGTTTTCTTGCAGACACTATATATACCTTCACCAAGTAATAAATCCAAAATTCACTATCATATCACAGAATATACTTATATTTGCCCCAAGCTACGCCCCTATTCGGACTGCAGCCAGGCGGGCAAAGTAAGATTTTTAGATTCAAACCTTTTGGTATTAGACGACTCGAATTGAATTAGGATTTGAGATAAAAGGGTTTTATGCAATATACATGAGTAATTAGTAGTAAGGTAGTATTCAATTCTTTTACTTTTTTCTATCTGATTAGGTAACTAAAGTTTCGGAGTTGCTAATAATTTGATTATTAACAAAATATTTATTATAAAAAAGTTGCATATATTGATATAACTTACTAACTTTGAGGTTATTACAATCAAATTATCAAGTATGTCAAATATGCAACAGTGCAAAGGTATAAAAAACATCTCAGAAGTGGGC
>CAYQAQ010000073.1:0-9901 GCA_964415495.1 uncultured candidatus Brocadiaceae bacterium
CCGACACCGCCTTTTCGGTCACCGAGGTGGTGGCCGTCGCCGGTGGTGGGCGCGACACTCATGAGCGTCGCTACCGCCTCTGGGATTGGAACGGTGATGGCATCCTCGACGGCGATCCGCAGCGCATTCCCGCGGTGCCGGTCGCCTTACGTCAGGCGGCTGACGCCGGGGGATACGGTGGCTTCGTGGCGAGCGGGGTAGCCGCCATCCCCAGCGCGCGGGTCGATCCCGCCACCGGGCGGGTGCTGGACGCTTGGCGCCGGCCGCTGCGCATCGCCTTCCGCAATCCGCTGGTGGCGGCCACCGACATCTATGACGGACTGCATGCCGGGGTGTGGTCGCTGGGCCCGAATCGTGCCAATGGGCAAGACCTCGGCGAGGCCGACGGTCCCTACGCTGCCGAGGCTGCTCGGCAGCACCGCCACGACCCGCAGCGGCTCCTCGCTGAGCCCGCTCTCGACAACATCGTGAGCTGGGGGCGATGATGCGACGCGTCCAAGGATTTTCGCTCATCGAGGTGCTGGTGGTGGTCTCCGTCATCGCCGTCCTGGCGGCGATGATCCTGGTCGGTTCGGGAGTGCTCCGCCGCCAAGCCCTGCGCGAGAGGACGGCGCGCATTCTTCAGGTTGTGCATCACGGCCTCGCCTTGGCGCGGGCCGAGCGCGGAGGTGTTACTGCGGCGGCTCAGCATCCGCTCGCCGGTAGTGTCCCCCCGCGGAGCCAGTTTATCCGTGCGGGTGGGGCGCCCGTCGATACGGCCGCCGCCTGGCCCTATGTTGGCGTCGCTCCTGGAGTGCTGCCGGCTGCAGCCGAGGCCCGCCTCTTGCTGCCCGACGATCACTTCGCTGATCTCGCAAGTCCGCTGCTCTATGGCATGACCCGCAGTCGTCTGGGCGTGCTCGGAGCACCGCTGCCGGAAGTCAGCGGCCACCTGCAAGTAACCAGTTCAAGTGGGTTGGCACCGCGGGTCGCCACCTTGGTGGCACCTGGTGCCGAGCGCGATGGACTGACCGTCAGTGCCGATCCTGGAGCGATCGTGGTGACGGGGCCGTTGCGGGTTGATAACCAAGGTGGCGCTGACCACACGACGGCGGAACGCCGATTGGTGTTGATGCGTCAGTATTTTGCGACGGTGTTCGGTTCAGTGGACATCGCGGCGGAGCTCGCCCGCCTTGGCGGTATCTGGGCACCGGACGACGATGACCCGGCGCACCATCTGCTGGCCGGACGCCTGTGGTCGCCCGACGCGGCAGGGGTCAGGGTCGAATTTAGCGCGTCGACCGTGCTGATCAGCGGCGCGCCTGTGCGTTATCGTCTGCGTGGCCCGGCTCTGTACGACGCCTGGGGGCGGGAGATTCTCTATTCGCTCGATGATGCTGGCGGCATCAGTCTGGAAAGTGCTGGTCCTGATGGCCATTTCCGCTGGCGACCAAATCCATCCGGTGTGTTGACGACCGCCGCCAATGCCACGGCCCCATCCGGAGATGATCACGACGCGACGCGGGACAATCTGCGGGAAGGGGGGGGCTTCCCATGATGACGATGCGGCATGGCTTCACTCTGATCGAATTGGTGACGGTGATGGCGATCATCACCCTGCTGCTCAGTTTTTCGACTCCAGGTGTGCTCAGCGCCTTGCATCGCGCCCGGATCAGTGAGTCCGCCGAACGCATTCTGCAGGCGCACACCGTGGCGCGTAATCTGGCTCGCATGAGTCATGTCACCGGTCCTGTGATTCCCCAGATCGGCGGGACCATGGGCACCCCGCATTATGCGGTCGAGATCCTTCTCGAGGGTCAGGCGTACGTGGTGCGGGCCATTCTCGCCCGCAGCGGTGACGATCCCGACATGCGTGTAATCGCGTCCTATCGCCTGCCGCCCGGTGTCGTGGTGCGCACGGCGGCCAATCCGCAAAGTACCCCGGAAGACGTCGCGACACCGTTACGCTGGTTCTACCGCTATGGCAATGGCGCTCCGATCCTGTCCTTGGACCGTTCCGACATCAATATGCCCATCGATATCGGTCTGTCCGGTTGGACAGCAGCTGATGATCCCAATCGACCGCGTTCAGGCACCGTGGCCACTCCCTGGTTCCTGGATGAGATCGGCATCAAGAGTCCGCCGACGTTTCCCGGTAGCCCCGTCTGTGGCCATCTCGAGGTTGCCGATCGCCAAGGCGGCTTTCGGCGGCAGGTAGTCATCATGCGCATGGGCTTGGCCCATATCCAGGAGCCCACGCCATGAATACTCGGCGTCCTGCGTTTACGCTCTTCGAGGTAGCGATCTCTCTCGCCATCCTGGCGGTCGGCGTCACCGTGATGATGGCGCTGATACCACTGGGGCTGCGGACCCAGGAGGTCTCGCGCAGCCGCATACTCGCCGGCATCAATGCGGTGAACATGATCGAATCCTTCAACAACATGTCGTTCTTCGAACGCAATCTCAGACTCGAAACCAGCCGTGGCGATGATCCCTGGCACAGCGCCGCCGGCCGCCGGTCGATGAATCCGGATTTGGAGGACAAAATTTCCACCATCTACGGTGGTTTCGCACCGGTGCCTCTGTCCATCGCTCGGCGCTTGGATGCCCCGGGAGATGAGATTCAGGCCATTCTCGATCAGGGGGGCCAGATCTATTACGCGACACCCGGCATGCCAGGCGGTTTTTCGCTGAATGTGATCGCCACCAATATGCTCAATCCGCCGAACGAGAGCGGCAAGCTGGTTTTCGGCATCGTGGGATACGCGCAACAGAATGCCGTGCCGGTCTTTCCCGCCAAAACCTGGCCATATTACTCCGAAGCCTTCGGCCCTCCGGATGTCACGGCGATGAATCACGGCGATGTGCTGCTCGATGATCAGTGGTTCGTCCAGGCCATGCTGTTTACCACCAGTGCGGTGTACACCGCGAGCACGAATTCTGAAGTTGGCGCGGTAGCCCCGGGGCTTGCTGGCTATATGGCATACAGCTATCCGACCGGAAAGGGTACGGATACTGCGGACGCAAAGCCGCCAGCGACCCCGGAAATGGCCAAGCGCTTCTTCGCTACGGCATGGTGGTATGCGCATCGGGTCATGGTGCGCACCGGTGGTGAATCGAGTCCGCTCTATCGCGCCTTGATGGCGGAAATCCCGGTCTATCGCCCCGGTGATCCCGACCTGAATCCGGAATTCCGCGCCCTCATCGATAACCTGCTGACCGATGGCGGCAATCCGGACACTGCCGAACGTCAGCGGCGATCGGCGGCCTACGTCGCAGCCTTGCGCGCCGTGGCCTTTGCCGCCAATTGTGTTGCACGCCATTATACCAGCGCCGAATTGGCCGCCACAGATACCAAATTGATTGGTCCGTATCCACTGCCTGCCCATCCGGGGGCCTATGTGCCGTCCTTCGAGATCGATGTGGATGCGATGGCTGATTGGCCGGCGACCATACCGCCGTTCCAACGCGACCCGGAGATCATCTGGAGCGTTCCCCTGTCCGGCGCAGGCGCATTCCAAGTTCCCCGTTTCGACTGGGCCGCTGGAAATCCGCTCCTGACGCCACCGGCCTATGTCACCGAAGAACGTATCCGAAACTGGACTGAAACCATGATGCACGCATTGATGCGGCATTCTGCGAACTATCCGTACGAATGGACCCTGAATCGTCCCGCCAACCGGGCGATCATGATGGACATGCCGTTGATCCAGCACGACTTGTTCCCAACCGGAACCTATGCCCTGGCAACCGCTCCTGATGGCTCCTACCACCTAGACGGCACGATCGATCCACTGACCGGCGGTAGCCGTGCCTACACCACTCCATCCGGACCCTTTCCGTGGTTCCAAGGCACTATCGCCAATTCCGGAGTCCAGGCCCGACAATGGCGATGGATCACTCCCCAACCCGTCCGCCGTATCGGCCGCAATGCCGCCGGAATGGCGATTCCGGACAGCGGTGCGGGTTCTCCGTGGGGGGATCGTGCCCATTTCAACGTGACGGCACCGTTCCATCCCGTGCAGCGCTGTCGTCAGATCGTCGTCTGGGCGGTAGATTGGCGGGCGTATCAGGATTTTGAAACGGCGCCGAGCGCGCCCGTCGACGCCAGCAAATATCCAATTGACCACATGGCGGCCAGCAACCCGGGAAACGGGCTGCGCCCACGCTACCAAAACTCGCCGTGGGTAGGTTTCAATGCTAATTTTCGCCTCAGTTTTGTCGATGCCATGAATAGCTTCGGAGGGCGCGGCGGTGATTTGGAAAGACCGAGTTTCCGCAACCCAGAAAAGAATCTCCTTTATACGACGGACACGAGCGGCTTGGCGACTGGTAGGCCAATGATCGATGCCATCCATGATACAGACAAGATCGGCCAATTCAGTGGCTACTCGTTCAATGACGCCACGTTTGGCGTCAATGTCGATCGCGATTTTTCCGGCGTTGATAATAATACCAAAGACCTAGGATCAGCGGGGGAAGGACCGGCGATATTCAGCGGGATGTATGGAGCTGACCGCAACAATAATAAAGTCCTTGATCGTGGCTCCCTAGAGCGTTCGGTGCGACTGCGCGCGACCAGAATCGCCGCTTTCAATTACTACGATCCGCGCCTGCATCAGGCCATACGGTGAGGCACGATATGCGTCGTTGGCACTCTCCCAGAGACGGCTTCACCTTGATCGAGCTCATCGTTTCCCTGGCGATCGGCCTCATCATCGTTTCCGCCCTGTATGCCGGATTCCGCGCGACCATGCAGACGATGTCCTATTCGCTCATCCTCTCCAATGAGAATGCCATCCTGCGGCACGGATTCGTCACCTTACTCGATGAGGCTGACCATTGGACGGTCTATGATCAGCCGGAGGCGGCGTTGCCTCCGGGGTTGGAGCGGCCAGATCCCAGTGAACCGGTGACCGCAGGTATCGGCAATCGTGCCACGGCAGATGTGCGTGCGCGTATTCCCACCGGCGTCCTGATGGGGGTCACCTTGGATCGCGTCGGTGGTCCCTTCACCCCTGTGGCTGCATTGCGCACCGCGACATGCCTGGCGACCGGTAATGCAGGACAAATCGATCCATGGACCAATGGCCGACCAGTGGAACCCAAGCTGGTGCGCGATGGCAGTCTGCCGTCCATTCCCGCCGATGCCCTCACCCGTCCACAGGAGTTTGAGCGGGGCTGGGATGGCGACGGGCACTGGGCGGCGGCGGACTCCCGGACCTGGAGCTGGGCCAATCAGATTGAAGCCCAGAGCGATACGTTTGGCGACCAGCGCTATGGCTTTTATGCGTTGTTCTCGAGTCCCTTCACCCAGGTGATGCTGGATGAGCACACCATTGGCGGGGCGACCCTACCGGCCTTTGGTACGATCCGGCCGATGCACCACTGGCTGCCCAATCAGGTGAGTATCCTGCGTGGCGTCATGGGCGAGTATGGCATGGCCGAATACCTGCCCTCAAATAGCGTTCCCCTGTTCTACGGTGCAGTGCTGCGCACGGGTCCGGGCACGTTGACCGTGTATCCGCGTATGCCCAGCCATATCCTCAATGACAAGGTGACCCGTGGCATGCCAGCCAATACCTACTATACGAAGTCGCAATATCCCGCCGACGGTTTTCTGGCCACTATTCATAGCGGAACGTCTTCTGGATCGATGTCCGTTCACTCTTGGGGTATCCATGGCAACAACATGATTTTCGGCGGAACCCGCAATGAGCAGCGCAGCCTGTTCATGTTCGATTTCCATCGGGTGGTCCGGCCGCTGTTCTTCCAGAAGCCAGAATCTTGGCCCGACGTCCATTACGAATATATGCGCTATAGCGGACCGGGGCGTTTCAACAGCCTGGCTTCGCTGTCGTGGTCCGGCATCACGCAGCAAAAGCCAACGCGCGTGTACCTCAATCTCTTCGGGACCTCCCTGCGCGGTGCGCGTCAGCAGCGTCATCGCGATGGAGGCTGGGCGACGTGGCTGCTCGATGGTGGAGAGGCGCGGACACGAACCTTGCAATATCAAGATGGCGCTGTTGGTACCCAAGTCTGGTACCATCGGGTCTGGTCGGGAGTGCCGGGAGCACCGGGTTCCCAAGTCCTAGGCTATGTCCTGAAGCGCGATGCTGCGGCGGGACCTCGTGATCAAAAAATGGACCCAGTCGTTGACCTGGGTCTTCCAGCCGGATTCCGTATTCCAGTCACTGGCAATGATCCCACTTTGGATGATTATTGATATGCGCGTGCTCTGCTCTGCCACATCGAATGCCGGGATTCGAGCTCGTCACCGACAGGGGAGCTTGCTGATCATCGTTGCCGGCATCTCCTCCATTCTCGCGGTTGCCGGTTTGGCTTTCGTCGTGCGCATGCGCTCCGATGCCGTCGACAGCCTGCAAGTGGAGCACCATGCCCAGGTGCGCCTGATGCTCATGGCCGGATTGCTCTATGTCCAGGAAGCTGGTCGAATCGGCTGGGATTCCGATGCCGTGGATCGTGCCCGAGTGCGCCCCGATGGGACCCTGGATCTCGCCAACTGGCGGCGCAACTCCGATGAATTGCAATCCGAAGCCTACGGTTGGGTCGATGTCCGCGATGGCTTCATGGGTCCGAAACCCGTCGCCTATTCTCAGGCTGATATCGACGACATGGATCAGCGAGTCATGAATCAAGACGGTTCCCGGTGGCCGGGCCTTCTTGAGGCAGCCCGCAGAATTAATGCCAGCAAAGGGCTTTCGGCGAGCACGCCCTTGAGCTTGACTGATAAGCAACGATGGCTGCCCAGCCCATGGTTTCCTGTCGGCACCTTGATGCGGGCACCGATGTGGGTCACCGAGCGTCCGGCTTTTGCCATCGCTCCGATCGTGGCGCCCAATGCTATCCGGACGCCGTACACATTTCCTGAGGCGACAGTGGGACATGCCGATTTCGGCAAACCGTACCTGCGCCATCCGGATCCCCAGCCTGCGTTAATCCGGGTGCCGACGGGCACGGTGGTGACCACGGCCGCCCAGGCCTATGCTCAGTTTAAAAGTGACGATCCCCGTCCGCGCCCGGGATCGCAGGGCCGCGGATGGTTCCGGGTTTATCGTGATGGGCCCGCCACGTTCATCATCACCGTTGGTTCGGGATCGAGTCTGGGGTACCGGGATTGGAGCGAAGTCGACGCGCACGGCCGTAGTCAATTTGGCGATGAGCAAGCCTTGTTTGAAGAGGCCGTGGCTAACGAGGTGCGGCACTGGTACCGCATCGAGTGGAATGCGGCGGTCTCCCGGGTCGGATCGGATCCCGAGTATCAAGGCGCCTTTATCAAACAAGGGCAAGCGTACAATGCCTGGGACCACCGCCTGGTGGCTGAGAATCGCCGGAGCGCATTCTACGCCGGACGCACCAATGCCGCGGGTACCATCCAGTGGATCCAACGGCTGCTCCATGCACCGGTAATTTGGTGAAAGTCATGCGCCCATATATGTGCCAACCCAACCGCGCCGTCACGCTGATCGAACTGCTCATCGTCATCACCATCATCGGGGTGCTCATCGGTCTGCTGTTGCCGGCGACCAGTATGGCCCGGCACGCCGCACGTTCCGCGTTGACCGGCAAGCGGATGGAGGCCATTCAGAACAACCTCGCCACCCTCGGCTCGACCGATCGGACGGCCGCTGCCGTGCTGCACGAATCGCTCATCGCCCAGCGGCTGCTCGCTCTTGGCCATCCGACCGGCGTGATCCGCTTTGCGGTCTCCCGCCAAGTGAGCCTGCGCGTCGCCGATCCGACCGTCCAGGTCGGTGCAGTGACGCAGGATTGGCTCTACGAGGATATCGATGCCGACACGCCGCCGTATCTCTTCCGCTGGCCGTGGGGAAAGCCTGCTTTGCAGCCGTCGGTCGACACGATCGGCGTCCAGGCGACCGCACCAGAACGGCGGCGCATCGCTGACCTCGATCCGGGTCTCTCCTTCGAACTGTTGGAAAAGGCGGGAGTCTTTCCGGTCAGCGGCGATGCCGCGCGTGATCGCTACGCAGACGACCGCAATCCGGAGGCCGCCTGGAATGATGCCTGGGGTAATCCCTTGGTCGTCGCCTGGGGATTATTCCAGCCTGCCAAGAACACCATCCACAAGACGCAGGCCATCGTGACCAGGATGAATGATCGTGCACAATCCTTCGCGAAGGAGGATTATCTGGTCAGTTTGGCCGAGCAGCACTATTCGATGGGGAAAGCGGTGTATATCGCCATCGCTTCCGCGGGCCCGCAGGTGCGGTTGGCGCTGGTGCGCGACGCCAGCGTCAATGCCGTGAATATCTGGCGCCAAGTCACCGAGGTCGATCGCACGCCGGATGCCGGTGATGGCGAGGGGGTGTTCCACTTGGCTGGCAAGAACTGGGATGAGACCAGTTTCTCATCGCCGCCGTGGAAAGGAGTCGGTCGGGCACAGGCTAAGGTGCTGCGCAGCTTAGAACGTTGCCTGCTCAGTCAGCCCATCGAGATCCGCTGAAAGCAGCGAACGCGACTGCGGCGGTTGGTGCCGCGTGCCGCTTCATTCACGGCGTGGGAGCCAGCGTGAAGGAAAGCCGCAGCCCAGTTCCGGGTATCCCTTCACCACCGCAGTCAGCGCGGATACTCAGGCGACGGCCGTGCCACGCAGTCGACTTCGCAGACGGTGACCGTGGGTCAGACCGGTCCGCAAAGGTGCGTGCCCATCGCTGGCAGGGCATTTCAGGCTAGTCGCGATCTCTAGAGGCCCATTGAGCTGTGTTGATTCACCACGCGATCACGTCTTGGCGAAGACTTCCGTCTGCCGCTCGGGCTCACCGTTGCCGAGAAAAGCCACCCACGCTTCGCAGCCTTCCGCATCTTTGAGAAATGCGCGGATGCCCATGGTCAGCGGGATCGACAGCAGCATGCCAGCCGGGCCGAGGATCCAGCCCCACACAAAGATCGACAGCACGACCGCGAGGGGTGAAAGACCGAGGCCACGCCCCAAGACGCGCGGTTCGAGACCATTCGAGATGCCGATATTGATGACTGCGTAGCCGATGGCGACAATGCCCATGGTGCCCAGGCCGTGATCGACCAGAGCGATGGCGAGGGCCGGTATCGCAGCAATGATGCTGCCGACCACCGGTACGAAATTGAGGGCGAAGGCAGCGATGCCCATCAAGAAGGGGAATGGGACGTCCATGATGAAGCACCACGCGACGACAATGATGCCCGTCAGCAGGCTCAACGCCGCCTTGAGCGCCATGTAGCGACGCAGGTCGAGCAGATTGCGCGCCAACCGATTCCAGTTATTGGTGTCGAAATGGTCCTGCAATCGCTTCGGCAGATGCGGTGATTCGAGCCAGATGAAGATCACGATCAGAATAATGACGAAGGTCTGGCGCAGCAGATCCGTGGTGACTCCGAACGAGGTGCGCAAGGCACCGACCAACGCCGACGGCGACAGCAGATTGTCAACGGCTTGACGATCAACGTCGACGCCATGTTGACCAAGCCATTCTGCAAAGGACACGATCTCTCGTCGCAAGGCATCCTGATAAGAGGGAGCCTTCTCCAACAGCGCCCGCAGGCCGTCATAGGCGAGCAAGCCAGCGATCGTACTGGTGCCCAACAGCATCAACCCCGCAGCTATAAGAATTAGGCCCATTGGCCAGCGCCGTCGCCGCAGGTGATCAATGATCGGCAGGGTGATCACCGCCACGAACACCGCGAGCAGGATCTGAACCAGATAAGGACCGGCGGCGTGCATGCCGAATGCGATGACCACCACGGCTGCCACCGCCAAAAGGCGACGAGTAATGTCAGCGCGAGCGAGCATGCCGTGTGGTTTATGGTGATTCGCGTCGCCGTCCAGGATGGCCCGCGGGGGAGTTGAACGCTTATCGATATGCCCGGGAGCATTTGCCACCGTGCGAAGGTGCAGCGAGGGGGG
>CAYQAQ010000074.1:0-9898 GCA_964415495.1 uncultured candidatus Brocadiaceae bacterium
CAACGTCCTTCTTTAAATTCGAGCTTCCTTCCCCGCCGTGGATGAGCTAGACGTTGGGCAGATAAGTTCGGCATATTGCCACCTTCGCGACTCCATGCAGTGGTTCTCTTGACCAGCCCGCCTATCGCAAATAGGCAGCCAGTATCGGCCAACTGTCGGTATCGCGTTTTAACAACATTTAGGATAATATATGGACAATCCATACACTGCTCCTGTGGCACCACCTGACAATGATGTCGATGGCGACGATCGCCCCGTATACGTTGGATTCTGGGCACGTGTTGGCGCGGCAATCATTGATACGATTTTGCTTGGTGTCATCATCTGGCCTGTTCTCACTTTGTATTATGGCGAAAAATACTGGGACATGGAAGATGAGCGTTTAGTAAAGGGGCCAATGGACTTTTTGTTGTCATACCTTTTCCCCGCCGTGGCGGTAATTACCTTTTGGTTTATGAAACAGGGAACTCCCGGAAAAATTGCAGTAAAAGCTAGAATCCTATGCGCAGCGACCATGTCCACCCCATCGATTGGTCAGTGCATTGGGCGATACTTCGCATATTTTCTGTCAATGCTGCCACTGGGCCTCGGCATATTGTGGGTTGCTATCGATAAGCGGAAACAGGGGTGGCATGATAAGCTGGCTGGAACAGTCGTTGTGAGATATAAGTCCGGTAAATGATTTATTGCAGTCGCGCGATTATCCGAATCTGCGGTTAGTCCACATGCAATGCCTCCGGATTAACGGTCCTGCCCAACAAGACGATTGACCGGAGGCCGGATGCGCGCGTTTTCGGCTTGGCGAAATCTCTGGCCCGCCCCCGGTCATCCTTGACGTTGTGCCGCTTCGTTTACGGGTGTCGGCAGCAGCTTGAAGTTGATCTATCAATGTGCAAAATTAGGAATTACGTCCTGCCATTACTCCACCATCCACATCCCATGTTGCACCTGTAACCCAAGAGGAGCGATCGGACATCAAGAAGGCGATAACTTCTGCCACATCAACGGGCTGTCCAATGCGTCCGATTGGATGAAAGCTATTGAAGCCCTGGAGGGTTGTATGAATATCTTCAGGCTTGATGAATGCTCCATAAATCGGAGTTTCTACGACAGCAGGTGCAACAGCATTGACTCGAATTTGGTACTGAGCGAGTTCCAGTGCTAAGTGCTGTGTGAGGGAGTGTAAACCTGCCTTCGCCATTGAGTAAGCAGAGGATGGGGTCGCTAACACTGCTTGATGTGCCCACATTGAACCAACGTTGACAATAACACCGCCTTGTTTCTGTTGCACCATATTCCGAACAACCTGCTGTGTGACGAAGAATGTGCCATGATTAACGTTGAGATAGCGATCGTAGTCTGCTTCTGAGTGTTCCAGAAATGACTTTGGCAGAAAGACACCCGCAGCATTGACGAGGTAGTGAACATTCGCGAGTTTGGAAGCAATCTGCTCAACGAGTCGAAATGTATCTTGGCGATCGCTGATATCTGCCTGCCAGATTTGAATGCTACCGTGCTGTTCAAGATCAGATGCCGTTGCCTGAAGTTTTTCAAGGTTGCGTCCGATGATCGTGACGGTTGCCCCATGTGTGAGAAGAATTTCTGCAACCGCTCGTCCGATACCACTGCTTCCGCCGATAATGAGTGCTTGTTTCTGCTTAAATTCTGAGTACATAATTATTTCCTTTTCAAGGTAATTGACCGTGGTTACAGCAGCATCTTAAGCAACTGAGACGGAGAACAAAAGTAAGCACTTTCAGGTGAGGTACGCACTTTTTGGTAGAAATTAAGGCAGGATGTGAAAAAATGAGTCATCCGCAATGAGTAGAGGCAAATCCAGTAAAACGCCTTCAGCGGCAGTCATGCTGGAGTACATTGTTGGCTGTAAGTGGTCGATCCGAATTTTGACGTTGATTCGCCAGGGTGTAAATCGCCCTGGAGCCATCACGCGATCGATTGATGGACTGACGACCAAAGTACAAGGGGATTGCTTGAACAAAATGGTTAGCTTCGGGATTTTGGAGAGAATCGCTTACGGAGAGATTCCCCCACGAGTAGAGTACAACCTCACCATTTTAGGGCAGCGGTTTGTCTCAATTTTGGATGCAGTTTCGGAATTGCAGCACGAGATAGACACTGCTAGCCAGCAGCACAACACAGCGTTGGAGCCGAACGACGAAAAGTTATCGCTCTAAATCGAGGGGTTTTTGCGTCGGCTCAACTTGGTCGTTGGGCAGATGTAATAACTACGATGGCTCTACATAAGTTCTCTCGCGGCATAGACTTTTCGTCAAAAGAGTGGCGTGACTACTGCCTTTGGCGGAATTACTCTTTTACGGGGTTTGATTCCCTCGATTCAACTCTCCGGGACAGTTTCTTTTCCCCGAGCTGTGATGAAGACTGGACTTACGCCGTCACTAATGGTGATTTTGTCACTGATATCATTAGTGACGATACATATGCTTTTGCGGTGGCTAGAAAACTTGGCGCAAAAGAAATCTTGAACTTCGATGCAATTGAAAACGGAGTTACGGATAAAATCGTTGGGTATGACATCCTGGATGGCGGTCATTCATAGCGTATGGGCAATTATCATATTTGTAAATTCATGCAGCGGCGATTCAGTTGTAAGATTTTATGACGACAACAATATCAAATACTCAGAGTATAAGCTGAAAAAATTCGAGGGGGAAAAGTCGATCGAGAAAGTAGCTACAACTTTGGCTCATTTGCCATTTGCAATCGAACACTATTTGACTACAGGGCAGAATATGGTCATTTATGATATCGATCGGGCGGCGAAATCAGACGACGTGCGAAAACTGGAATATTTGGTTTTTATTGCAGCGAGAGAAGCAATTAATGAGAATAAGCCATTGGGCCGTGGAATTAAGGTGAAATGAATTACCTAGTTACCGGCGTCTGGATTCAGAATCGATTGGTTCGGAATGGGTTATCGACTGTACCTATCGCCGCCGCCGGAATGAGACGGGATTGCGACGAGAGCATTTCTTCAAAGAGGCGGTGTGTTGGTCTGGTTGGTCCAGATGCATCAGGTGGAACGCGTCGGCAACCCCGGGCGGCCGAGGGCATCGTGCAGGGCACGGATATCCTTGAGTACTTTCGGCAGATCTTTCAGCGGAATCATGTTCGGCCCATCTGACGGCGCGGTGTTGGGTGCGTCGTGCACTTCCATGAAGATACCTTCGCAGCCGACGGCCAGTGCGGCGCGGATCAATGGCGGCGCGAAGCGACCGTCACCGCCGCTGGCGGTGCCTTTGCCGCCGGGTGATTGCACGGCGTGGGTGCCGTCGAAGACCACCGGCACGCCGAGCGCGCGTAATTGCGGCAACGCGCGGAAGTCGACGACCAGATTATTATAACCGAACGTCGTGCCGCGTTCGATCAGCAGCAGATCCTTCCCGCCAGCGGCATGAAATTTGGCGACGATATTGGCACAATCGCTGGGCGCGAGAAACTGGCCTTTCTTCACACTGGTTGCCCGGCCGCTGCGGGCGCAGGCTTCGATCAGGTCGGTCTGTCGGCACAAAAAAGCAGGCACTTGCAGGAGGTCGATGACCTCAGCGAGCGGAGCGACTTGCGCGGTTTCGTGGACATCGGTGGTGACCGGCACGTTCAGCGTGGCTTTGACCTTGGCGAGAATGCGTAGCCCATCGGTGAGACCGACGCCACGAAAGCTGGACGACGACGAGCGATTCGCTTTGTCGAAGCTTGCTTTGAACACGAAGGGAAATCCGAAGCGCTTCGCCTGGGTCTGCAGTGCGCGCGCCAGCTTCAAGCAGTGGCGCTCGGATTCGATCACGCATGGCCCCATGATCAGCACGGGTTGGGGCCCGCCGAATGAGATTCCAGGAGCGAGTCGGACAGCGTGCATGGTCATGGTTGGAATGGTCGGAAGGACCACGGCAGGGGCCAGGGGCCAATCCCTGGCGGCCGCGCGGCCGGAGCATGGAACCCATGAGGCATTTATCATTGATAACGATAAATCAAAGTGAAAAAGCGATTTAACATGACTATGAGCGCAGCCGCCACCGACCTCCAGGCCCAGCGGCGGTCCCAGGTTCAACACCTCTTCCGCCACGATTACGCGGACGTCTTCGCCGCAGATGGCCGTTGCGTCCTGCCCGAGTGGACGGACCAGCGCGTCTATCTGTGGGCGTCCTGTGCCTTTCTCGGTGGCGACGCCGCCCTGGTGGCCAAAGCGCATGCGATGCTCACGCTCGCGTTGGACCATGGGCGCGGCCATTTCTGGACGAGCGCGGTGGCGTCGATCCTCACCCATCATCACGATCGGCTGGAGAGCGGCCTGCGGGAGCGCTTGGCAAGCGAGTTGGCCAAAGCCTTTCCCGGGGAAATGGGCCAAGCGTGTCGTGGCTATAACGACCATTATCCCGCCATGGCCGCGTGCTCGACGGTGCTCGGTGGTCAGTACGTCAGCGATACCGCGGCGGTAGCGGCGGGACGAGAAACGCTACGCTCGTTTGCACGTCTGCATGCGCGCTGTGGCGTGCTGTCCGAACACACCAGTCCGACCAATTCGCCGATCACGTGGACGTGCTTGGCGGAAATTGCCGAGCATGCGCAGGACGCCGAATGCCGCGATCTCGCGCGTGCAGCGGAGCAGCGCGTGTGGCTGGATCTTTTCGCGCACTTCCATCCGGGCACGGGCATTCTCGCTGGGCCGTATAGCCGCGCATATCTCGCGGATCTGTGCGGCCACTTCCATAACGCCCACACCGTGTTGTGGATTCCGCAAGCGCGCGGTGACATCGGCGTCAGCCATGCCGGTCTGCCCCCAGCCTACGGCACCATCACTGCGTTCGACGCGCGCCGCGGCAAAACGTTCGTTCGCGAACGTGGTGACCTTGGTCAGCGTGTCGGCGCGCTCATTTCTTCGGCTGCACGCTCTGATGCAGGATGGTGCCAATCAACGCATCGGTCGCCGAGCCGCCGCCGCCGGTGACCATGACCTGAGGCGTGATTTGAATCTTGCCTTCGGACACCAGCTTGAGTATTTCCAGGGTCACGACACCCGGAGCACCGATGGCACTGGCCATCTGCTCATAGGCGGTCTTGCGTGCGAGAGCGGTGATCTCGATGAAGCGGGCTTCACCGAAGGCTTGCGCTTCGCGCGCCTTGGCTTCCTGCTCGCGGACCAGCACTTGGTATTTCGCCTGGGCGAGATTGCGCTGCTGCTCGGCTTCTTCTTGGGCGAGGATAAAGCGGGCGCGCGCCTCTTCGGCCGTGCGCTTCTGCTGGAAGGTCATCTCCTGGTTCACCGCGACTTCGCGCTCGGTCTGGGTGGCGAGTAGCTGTTTGCCAGCGTCAGTCTGATCGAGTTCGATATTACCGACGAAAACGCCATCGCTGCTGAGCTTGTTGCGCGCCAGTTCGGTGCGCACGGCGGTCGAGACATCTGACTCGACCTTACTGCGTGAATTGACGAATTGCAGCGCGTTCATGCCTTCAGCGACGTTGCGGAAGACGGCGCGGATCAACGGCAGGATGATGCGGGCCTCGAGCAAGGTGAGCGGTTCCGTTTCCTGCCCCGTGGGGTCATTGGCATCAGGATTGCCGAGCAGGGCGACCAGGTAGGGGGCATCGGCGGAGGAAATCGACACCGCCACGCGCACGTCGATCGGAAAGGTGAAGCCGTCGCGCGCGCGCACCTGAATGGCCCACGGCCCGTCTTGATAGGTATAGGTGCGGTTGGTGGTGCGCACCTTGGTCACGCCATAGGCATCCGGATGCAGATAATACTGCCCCGGCGTCTTAGCCGTGCGCCAAATGCCGCGAAATCCTTCCGGAACCAACGGCGTACCATTGACGATGACGACGTCTTTGCCTTCCTCCGGCGCGTAATCTTGTCCGGTATTGGATTTGATCACGGCGGCTTCGCCGACATCGACGGTAAGCACCGGCTTGTCGGTGATCTGGAACAGACGCGGATTGTAGCGATAGCGGCCCGGTGTCAGCACGGTGAGCTGCGGCCCGCGATGGCCCTGGCCCTCGGAGAGGAATTTGCGGCCATCGAGCATATCCTCGGCAGAGGGCCATACGGCGGCGAAAATCTCATTGGCTGGCAGCGGCTGGCCATCGAGGGCGTTGACCACGCCCATCTTGCCCTGGTCGATGGTGATCGTCGGCACCAATTGCAGATCGTAGAGCCACGGCCAGTAGCCAAAGTGCCAGCCAGGCCCGAGCACCGCGGCTTGCGGGCCCTTTTCGTTCATGGCGGCGATCACGCGATTGGCGGGCATATCGGGCCCGAATTTGCGCACCACGATGCCGCCCTTGTCATCATCGACATAAATAGCGGTCGAGAGGGCGAGGAACCCAAGTGCTACCGCTATGGCGAGCGTACCTGCGGCGCGGCCGAGTAGTCGGCTGGGCAGCAATTGCGGCACGGCCAGGAGCACAGCGCCAGCAAGAGAGAGGAGAATGGCAAAGATGAAGAGCGGCATGGGTGGCCCATGATTGCACGGAAAGCCAAGATGTCCATGAAATCTGAGATTCTTTTGGAAGTGAACGAATCGACGTGCTGCTTGCACCAGTGGACTCAGCCCCACAACCGCAGCCCGGAGAGCCTGCCTATGCACTGTTACACCTGGAACGTCAACGGCATCCGCGCCGTCCAGCGCAAAAACCTGTTGCCGTGGACGGTGGTACCCGATGCCGATGTCATCGCGCTGCAAGAGACCAAGGCCAAGCCCGAGCAGCTTGAGGCCGACATTCTCGAACCAGACGGCTGGCATGTCGCGTGGCATTCGGCCGAGCGTCCTGGGTATAGCGGCGTAGCGTTGCTCAGTCGTACCCAACCTGACGCCATTATCGAAGGATTGGGCGAGGCCGACTACGATGTCGAAGGCCGCGTCGTGGCGATGCGCTTTGGTGAGTTGGTGGTGGTCAGCGCCTACTTCCCCAACAGCCAGGACGGCGGCAAGCGTTTGGCGTACAAACTGGGCTTTTGCGCCGCGATGGAGCGCTATCTCGCCGCCCATCGCGCGCAGGGACGCCAGACATTGCTGCTGGGCGATTACAACATTGCGCATCAGCCGATCGATCTCGCGCGCCCGCGAGAAAACGAAACCAGCGCCGGGTATTTGCCCGAAGAACGCGCATGGTTCACGCGCTACCTTGGGCTCGGTTACCGCGACGTTTTCCGTGAGCGAAACCCCGAACTTGCCGCCGCGTACACGTGGTGGACGGCGCGCGGCGGCGCGCGCGCGCGTAATGTCGGCTGGCGCATCGACTACGGCACCGTCAGCCCGGGTTTGGTGGATCGCGTCGTTGATACGACCATCCATCCTCACGTCATGGGCTCCGACCATTGTCCGGTGGGTATTCGTCTGTCCTGAATTCGTCAGGAGCTTCGGGTTTCGGGTACCATGCTAGGATTATTGCCACGGTTGGGATGCCTTCGTGATCCGGGCTTCCTGAAATAGCCGATGTCCTTGGCGTTGTGGCCTGAAACCCGAAACTCGAAACTCAAAACCAGCCATGCTCGCCGATCTCCAAGACTACGTGTTTACTGCCAAATATGCGCGCTGGCGTGCGGATCTGGGGCGGCGGGAAACCTGGGATGAAGCCTGTGACCGCGTGTTTGCCATGCACCGTCGCCGCGTTGGCCATCTCGTCGGCGCGGAACTCGATGAGGCCGAAGCGGCGATGCGGGCCAAGCTGGTGCTGGGCTCGCAGCGCGCGTTGCAGTTCGGTGGTGAGCCGATCGAACGGCATCATGAGCGAATTTATAACTGCACAGTGTCGTACTGCGATCGTGTGCGCTTTTTCCAAGAAGCGCTGTTCCTCTTGTTGTGCGGCTGCGGCGTCGGCTTTTCCGTTCAGCATCATCATGTCGCGCGTCTGCCGGACCTGCGCCGACCGCAGGGCTCGGTGCCTTGGATTATCGCGGATACTATTGAGGGTTGGGCGGATGCGCTTGGCGCATTGATCGCTGCCTATCTGGGCACGGCGGCGGATCCGCGCTTTGATTTCAAGCTGATTCGCCCCGCAGGAGCGGCCCTGCGCGGTGCCGCGGTGGCTCCGGGGCCGGAGCCTTTGCGGCGAGCGTTGGAGCAGGTGCGTGCCGTCTTGGACCGTCGGTGCACAACGGGTGCCACCCGTTTGCAGCCGATCGATTGCTACGACATCACCATGCATGCCTCGGATGCGGTGCTGTCCGGTGGCGTGCGCCGCTCGGCGTCGTTGTGTCTCTTTTCTCCGGATGATGCAGAGATGGCGCAGGCGAAGACCGGCGACTGGTTCGTGCGGAACCCGCAGCGGGCACGCTCAAACAACAGCGCCTTGCTGCTGCGCGCCACGACCACGAGTGCACAATTTACCGCCCTTATGCAGCATGTGCGTGAATGTGGCGAACCCGGTTTCGTGTGGGCGGATTCGACCGAGATTGTCTACAATCCGTGCTGTGAAATCGGCATGTTTCCGGTTGACGAAGACAGCGGCGAAACCGGCTGGGCGTTTTGCAATTTGTGTGAGATCAACCTCAAGGCCTGCAGCGATGCGTCCACATTGCTACGCGCGGCGCGCGCGGCGGCCATGCTCGGCACGGTGCAGGCGACGTGGACGGATTTTCCGTACCTCGGTGCGGTGAGTGAACGCATCGTGCGCCGGGAAGCGCTGCTTGGCGTCTCCATGACCGGCATGATGGATCAGCCGACGATTGCCTTCGATACGCAACTGCAACGGGCAGCGGCGGCAGAAGTGTTGGCGGTCAATGCGAAGATGGCAGCCAAACTGGGCATCGCCCCCGCAGCGCGGGCGACCTGCGTCAAACCGGCAGGGACCACCTCCTTGGTGCTGGGCACGGCCTCCGGCATCCACCCGCACCATGCGCGCCGCTATCTGCGCCGCGTGCAGGCGCATTGCTCGGAAGCGCCCGCGCGCTATCTCGCGGCCTTGCGTCCGAACGCGGTGGAACCGTCGGTGTGGAATAGCAATGGCACCGATGTGGTGCTGACGTTCTGCGTCGAGGTGCCGGCAGCCGCGCGCACGCGCACCGAGGTCGATGCGCTGGAATTACTCCGTCACGTGCGCTTGACGCAGGCGAACTGGGTCGCCGCCGGTCGCCGCAGCGAACGCTGCGTGCGCCCGTGGCTGACCCACAACGTATCGAACACCATCACCGTGCGTGATCATGAATGGGAGGCGGTGACACGGGATCTCGATCAGCACCGCCAGGCCTATTCTGGCGTCGCCTTGCTGCCCTGGGGCGGTGATCTCGAATATCCGCAGGCACCCTTCACGGCGGTGCTCGATGCTGACGAACAGCGGGCGCTGCTCGGTGATAAGCTCGACGCCGTCATCACGCTGGTCGCAGTGTCCGCGATCTCGTGGTGGTCAACGCCGCTGCCCCAATCCCTGCCAGCGGTGGCACGTCCAGCCTGGGATGTGGCGCTCACGGCTTTTTCCGGCGACCAGCGAGCGTTGCTGCAGGCCTGTCGCCGCTGGTGGAGTTGGCTGACCTGGCAGCGCGTGCACGCGCAGGAACAGCCGATCGATTTCCGCGACATGCGTGAGATCCGGGACGGTACGGGTCGGGTAGACCTCGACCCCGCATGTGCCGGAGGTGCTTGCGAGGTGTTCGGTCAGCCCCCGCCCGTGTCCCCAAGCGCTTAGGACCGGAACACTTCTGGCGGTCGATCATCGCGTTGCTACTCTGCGCCGCCATGGGACTTACATTCGACGCGGCACGGAGTCTGGTCCGTCGCCCCGGGGGCATGGACGCCACCGAATCTACCAGCTTCCTGGACTTTCTCATGTCCGGGCGGCTCCAGGCCGAAGAAGGCGCCAGCCTGCTGGTCGCTCTCGCCGAACGCGGTGAGACCGGCATCGAGGTCGCTGCCTTCGTGCGCGGGCT